>JAHJRK010000158.1 GCA_018830925.1 Pseudomonadota bacterium | reverse complement strand
CCACCAATCCCAAACAGCTTCAATAACCTCTTTGATTTCGCCATAAGGCTCTTCCGCTTTAACAAAAGGAACAAGGAGAGAACCCATCTGGGCGCCGTCAAGAATCGGAGCCTTGGCTCCAACCAGTATTGAAAGGCCTCTATCGTTACCGATTCTCAGAGCCCGCGGCATAACGTTAATGCAGTGCATGCACCTTGTACACTCTCTGTTGTTGATTTCGAGCTTGCCGCCTTCATAACGCATACAGCCTGTCGGGCAAAGAGCAACGACTTCTTTCTGGATATCAAACTTACCCCAGTCGCGTCCTGAATGAGCTCCTGCATTAGGAGCATATTCGCCGCCAACATATGCTTTTACTTCTTTCTGATCGAGCCGGATGTCGTCCTTCCAGGTACCTATAAATGACATGTCTGAACGTGCGATTGATGCAACGCAGCAGTTGGGGCAGCCGTCAAACTTGAACTTGAATTTATAGGGGAAAGCCGGGCGATGAAGTTCGTCCTGATAATCATTTGTGAGAGTGTGGCATAAATTCTGTGTATCGTAACATGCATATTCGCAGCGTGCCGCGCCGATACAATCTGAAGGAGTTCTCAGGTTTGAACCGGAACCTCCCAGATCTTGATTTAATGTATGGGTCAATTCGAAAAAGATCTCCTCGATCTGCGGAGTTGTCGTTCCGATCCAGATAATATCTCCGGTTGACCCATGCATATTGGTAATACCGCTGCCGCGAAATTGCCAAAGGTCGCAAAGCTGCTTTAAGTATTCCGAGGTATAGAACTTACCGGCAGGCTGGCTTATGCGCATGGTATGGAAATGAGCAACCCCGGGAAACATTTCCGGCTGATCGCAATACCTTCCGATAACGCCTCCACCATAACCGAAAACACCTACAATGCCACCGTGTTTCCAGTGAGTTCTTTTGTGCTTGAAAGAAAGTTCCAGAACTCCAAGCAGATCTTCACAAACGTCAACCGGAATCTGGTAATTAACACCTTTCACGTTTTTTGCTCTTACTTCTGCCTCTTGCTTTAGATCAGATACAAAGCTCGGCCACGGCCCGCTTTCAAGCTGATCCAACAAAGGGGTCTTATGTTTCATTGTTTTACCTCCATTTTGTTAATATGACTAAGAATACAGATTGAGATAGTTGACTTCAGACTCGGAGCTTGTGCGGTCACCTCCTCTCGCATTGGCATATTTAAAGTATATTTAAGGATATTCCTGTAAAAAAAACAATGTATCAACAAGGACTTCGTATAAGATTAATATTGCTTGTTGTCAATAAAAAAGGAGTGTTAATAACCCATTGATATTCATAAATGCTGAACAATTAAAACCATCTTTATGTTGTGGTTCAGGTTGAAAAAAATGCTTTATATAGTGTTTAGAAGTTTTGAGAAAATATAATAACAGACAATATAAGTTATAGATTTTTTACAGCATGGAATAGTTCACTGGAATGTTTGGCCAGGTTTCTACAAATAACCGGTATGTCGGGCGCCGATTGATTGAACGAATTAATAATGACTTTTGAAAGTTCAAACAAATCTTCCTCAGATCTGGATTGATGATAAATTCTGAATTCATCGATAAAATTATACGGAATCACCCCTGACTTGGATTTTATTATAATTCCTTCCCGGAAGCCCCTTATTGTTCCTTCAATCGACATATTATCGGCCCACACGATATCGCCGGTACCGTCGATCCTGTCAAGTCGCATCCTGATTGAGAGAACCACAAGAAACATGAACAGTCCTTCAAAAATCAAGCCCTGGTCTTTAGTTTGAACTGTTGGTTCAAAGAGAGAAGAGTGTTGTCTTGCAGTTATTAGTTTTACATCCAGGGAATCACCTGTTTGTTTTACGACAAAATCGCCTGCGGCATGATGCCATGGAAATATCTGCTCAAAAGTATAAATATTATAAAAGCAGGACATGATCATTGATGCCTGCCTGTAAATTTCTATTGCTTTGTCGGTAGATATAAAAAAATTGCCTTTTAAATTATCCCAGATCAATATTTTTTCTTTTCCGTCGGAAGGATCCTTTGAAATGTGAAATTCACTATATCCTTCAAACCACTCCCCGAGAAACATTCCGATTTGAAGGTTGTTCCTGCCGATAAAATCATCCTGGCCGTAAACCGCTGGAATAAAGGAATTTGAAAACTCCGAATTAAGCTTTTTTAATGTGAAATATTCCTTATGCATACATTCAATACCGGTTGTTGATAAGGCGACATTTAAAACAAAAGGAATTACTGAATTTTCTGTAACGGCTTCAATTTTTGAAGGATGATAAAACGGTCCGTGTTTTTCCAGGGAAATATTTATTTCATTAATCTGTTCCAGGGATATATTTTTATTTATACACGACAGGGCTGTTAATATAACTTCATAGTTGTTCTTTTTTATAAAAGCGCCGGTTGCTTCGAAATAGTCTCCATAGGTTACAGAAAGGGAAGCGTTTTGATCCGCTTTTATCCCTGTAAATTCTCTTTTTACAGGGAGCGGCAGGTCCCATAGTTTGCTGTTTGGTTCGAGGGGTTGTGTCTGGCCTGAAAGGAAAAAGCTGAGTTGTGGATTTATGTGCATCGATATTGGATCATTATTTGTATTGTTCAAGTTCCTGCAAAATTTCCGGAGCAACGGTATAGCCAAGTTCTATTGCCTTATTGCAATGTTCAACAGCCTTGTCGAATTGGCCGTTTTCCATGTAGGAAATCGCAAGGTTATTATGGGCAACCGCAAAATTTGGCTCAATTTCTATAGCCTTTAGATTTGCCGCGATGCTTTCAACAACAAGGTCTTTCATCAGGTATGCATTTGCAAGAGTGGTATACGCCTGTAAAAAGCTGGAATTATATGCAATAGCTTTTTTTAATGCGGCAATTGATTCATCAAGGTTTCCTTTCTGAAGATGAATAAAACCTATGTTGCCGTAACCTTCGGAAAAACCAGCCCTTGAATGAATTGACTGCGTGTTGTAATATAAACAGCCGTCAAGATCACCGCGCTGAAGGCAGAGACCTCCAAGCTGAACATAGGCTTCAGCCAGGCTGGGACTGCAAGTAATAGCGTCTTGCAGCTCTTTTTCGGCTTCTTCGAATTGTTTCAGTCCAATCAGGGCTACGGCCAGATTGTAATGGGATGTTCCGCACTCCGGATTTGATGCAATTCCTGCCCTTTGCTGAGCTATGTATTCTTCTACATTCTTTGCCTTTTCCATATTATATCCTTGTGATTTTTTTATTAGTAAGTTAAAAAGTATTTACTGCGTTTTTCTAGCAGGCAATAATTTCGTAAACTTACTTATCCCATTTATCGGGGTTTGTAAGTTAAAAATTATTTACTGCGTTTTTCTGCCCCTCAAGGGGGCACTGAAAAGAGTACCCCTCAAGAGGGTACTGGAAAAAGTCCCGTTTATCGAGGTTAGGGGTTATTATGCGAAAAAAAAGTTGTCAAGTAAAAATACAAACAGCATGTGAACAAAAAAACTCTTATAAACGTTTTTTGCATTCTTTCCAATCAAAATAATAAATATCTTTTTTCTTGACATATCAACCGCTGTTTTCTACCGTTTTTACTCAATTCTATATTTCGGATTATTGATATTGCAATTAACAGATAAAAAAAGGGGGTTTTATGATTACCGGAAGCTTTACCGCCCTTGTTACACCGTTTAAGGATAATTCTGTGGATTACAGCGGACTTTCATCGCTGGTTGATTTCCAGATTACGAACGGAATAACCGGAATACTGGCTGTAGGTACTACTGGCGAGAGCCCAACCCTTACATGGGACGAACACAACAAGGTCATAGAAAAGGTATCAAAAAAGACCAAAGGCAGATGCTTATGTATTGCCGGGACGGGGAGCAATAATACAAAAGAAGCGCTTGCTGCAACAAACCATGCCGCAAATGTTGGAGTTGATGCTGTTTTGCTTGTAGACCCGTATTACAACGGGCCAAGCTCCCTTGAGATAAGAAAAGAATATATAAGTCCTGTTGCTTCGGCTTTTCCTGATGTTCAGATTATACCGTATGTAATTCCAGGCAGAACAGGGACTCAGTTGCTGCCGGAGGATCTGGCTCTTTTGTACAAGGAGTTCGGAAATGTAGACACTGTGAAAGAGGCGACCGGCAATATTGATAACATGAAGCGTACAAGAACGTGTTGCGGGTCAGCCTATACCATTCTTTCGGGAGATGACGGGTTAACATATGAAATGATGACGGATCCGGAGATAAAAGCCAGTGGAGTTATATCCGTTATATCAAACATTGCACCTAAAGCTGTAACTGAAATGGTAAAAGCTCTTGAGCAGGGCAATAATGCTGAGGCAAAAAAACATAAAACCGCACTTGATCCTCTATTTGAACTTGTTACGGTTAAAACCAAGGAAAAAACTCCTTACGGAGATGTTGTTTTTCGGGCAAGAAACCCTCTTGCCGTAAAAGCGATCATGTCTATTTTGGGAATGCCTTCAGGGGGATGCAGGAAACCTCTTGGAAAATTGACGAGAAACGGGCTCGAAAAGATTCTTGAAACATTACGGAATGTGCAAAGCAAAAATCCTGAGATATTCAAGCCGGCTGAAGACTTCTTTGGTGTAAATATTAATGACCGGCTGAAAAAGTCTTCGATCATGGAAGGGCTTTGTTACCAAAGCTATTAGGAGCCATTACGAAATAACTGTTTCGATTCTGACCATTTCGTTAGGAGCCATTACAAAATAACAATTACACTTCTGCCCTTTTTGTTACGGTTCCTTATGCCGTTGACAACATTCCAATGTTACGGTTGTTTTTGAACAACGGCTTAGGCTTTATGGCGGCCGGCTTTTATGTGTGGCCGCCATAATGTTATTCCTTATTTTATTCGTTGCGCAGCCGCTTCTTCATTTATCTTATAAGCGCCATCTTTAAAAAATACCGAATTAAGCCATCTGAAACCGAATTCAAGCAGCGCAACATCATCGCTTCTTATTTTTTCGAGAGTTTTGTCATCGATATTGAAAAGGGTCAGAAATGAGCTTTCGAAGATAAACTGTCTGAATTTTTCAGCATCATAGCTTGCCGAAAAAAACATTTTTTTGCTTTTTTCCGTAAGCAGTATGTTTTTCGGAAAGGACCTTTTTTTAACTATGAGATCTGTCCACCCGGCGTTAATTTCGTCATGTATATCAACGCCCTGATCTATGCGCCATTCCTCGATTGTCCAGACTTTATCTTCCTCAAATCCCAGGCAATGGGGTTCATTTATGAAAAAATAAAAATCCTTGGCATCCGAACCTTCTTTATGGGATAGGGCTGCAACCCCTATGGGATAGTAACGGCAAGCTGTTGGCCTGTCGGAGTAAACAAGACACCCGTCATCTCTTACAAAAGGGCAGGATTTCAATTCATCATCCAAAAGCTTCAAAGTTACAACAGGCAGGTCGGTTTTTTCTAGAAGCTGTGGTTCTGTATATATTGCCAGAAACTCTTCAGAAGAAAGAGACAGGCAGTTTTTAAGGCGTATTATGTCATAAGGAGTTAAGATAATATTTATATCTCTACAGCATTTGGTAAAACACTTGACACCTTTATGGCATTCAAATTTAAATTTGCTGTCAAGGCTGTATCTTACCGGATCGATGCGAGCCATTTTATCATCTTTATCATCAGTAGTCATGTTCTGTTTCCTATATGTAAAAATTTTTATATTGCTTCATAAAAAAGTCTTCCGCAGCCACGAATTTAGTTTCAAAGTTTATACATAATAAAGGTTTTTTTAACTATCCTTATCCGGTAAGCCTGTCAAGGCATTTGGCGCGGTTTGGTTTTTACGAATCTGTCAAAATTAATCTTGATTTAGAATCATAATCATGCTGTATCGATATAATAAAACATTCATAAATTATATGTAGTTGAAAAATATTCATAAAAATTATATTGTAGATGGAAGGTTTGTATCTATAAATGACGGCTTCAAGGAGGTTGAAATGAAGATCACAATTAAAAAATCAGACAGATTAAAGCCGCTTCCGGACAGTTCTTCCCTCGGCTTTGGAACAATATTTACTGATCACATGTTTAACATGGATTATAGCCCTGAAAAGGGATGGCATAATCCCAGAATAGAGCCTTACGCGCCCATTATAATGGATCCGGCGACCATGGTTCTTCATTATGGCCAGGCTGTATTTGAGGGATTGAAAGCATATCGGACAAAAAAGGGCTCTATACAGCTTTTTCGGCCGAGCGAAAACTTTAAGCGCCTCAATCGCTCTTGCCGGCTTCTTTGCATACCCGAGCTTGATGAACATTTTCTTCTGGATGCACTTAAACAATTTATAACCGTTGAAAAGAACTGGGTACCGGCTGCTCCTGAAACTTCTCTGTACATTAGACCGACGGTTATTGCGATGGATCCTTTCCTGGGAGTGCGGGCATCCAACACATACCGTTTTTATATCATTCTTTCTCCTGTTGGGGCTTATTATGCGGCAGGTTTTAATCCTGTTAAAATACTGGTAACAAAAGAGCATGTCCGCGCTGTCCGCGGTGGTGTGGGTGAAGCCAAAACGCCCGGAAATTACGCTGCAAGTCTTTATGCAGGCACCAGCGCCCATAAACTTGGATATACCCAGGTTCTTTGGCTTGATGGAATTGAGCAAAAATATATCGAAGAAGTCGGGGCTATGAATATTTTTTTTGTGATTGGCGATGAAATTATAACTCCTGTTTTAAACGGAAGCATACTTCACGGTATCACAAGGGATTCTGTAATAGCTCTTGCGAGAGAGTGGAAGTATAAAATGTCGGAACGCAGAATCAGCATTGATGAAGTCATGGATGCCCATAAATCCGGAAAACTTAAAGAGGTTTTTGGCTCAGGAACAGCAGCAGTAATTTCGCCTGTCGGGGAACTCAAGTACGGAGATAAGGTTATTGCTGTTTCGAATGGGAAAGTGGGGCCGATGGCCGACAAATTTTTTAAAGCGTTAACAGATATTCAATATGGAAGAGAAAAAGATACTATGGGATGGATCGAGGAGGTTGATATATAGGTTGCATTTGCTTATAATTCTGGAGAAAGATATTGAAAAACCCTGATGCCTTAAAACATGTCCCGGCTATTATTGCCAAGATGGAGCATGAGAATCTTCCCGCAGTAGTTATTGATAATTTCATATATTATTACAAAAAAGTTATCAGCGGAGAAAAGGGCATTATATATGACAATGAGATAGAATGTGTCAGAGCAAATGAAATAGACGACATAAACGACCTGTCTGAGTATTATGATGCAGGGAAAAAAGTAATAAAGAATTCCATCAGAATAGTATTAAACGGCGGTCTCGGCACAAGCATGGGCTTGAGAAGGGTCAAATCGCTTATTGAGGTTAGAAGCGGAAAAACTTTCCTTGATATAATAGTGAGACAGGCTGAAAAAAGCAATGTGAAACTTGCTTTGATGAACAGCTTTAAGACACATGACGATACGGTCGAGTTTCTCCGGAAAATGAAATTATCCGTATCGCCTCTTCTCTTCCTCCAGCATCAATATCCCAAGATTCTCCGGGAAGGATTCGGTCCTGCAATCTGGCCTGAAAACAGTAAACTGGAATGGAACCCTCCGGGACATGGAGAGATATATACGGCACTTCATACATCGGGAATGCTTGATAAACTCCTTGCAGAAGGGATAATTTATGCTTTCATATCAAACTCTGACAATCTGGGAGCCACCCTTGATGAGTCTATTTTAGGCTATTTTGCAGAAGTTGGCTTTCCTTTTTTAATGGAAGTTGCCGAGAGAACTTCATCCGATTTAAAAGGGGGGCATATAGCAAGGCACAAAAACGGGCGTCTTATTTTACGCGAGGCCGCCCAATGCCCTGTTAATGAACTTGATGCCTTCAGAGATACAAGTTGTTACAGGTTTTTTAATACAAACAACATCTGGATAAACCTAGGCTATTTAAAAGAACTTATTAAAAAACACGGATCCGTTTATCTGCCTTTGATTCTGAATCCCAAGACATTGGATCCAAGAGATGAAGAAAGCCCCAGAGTATATCATATAGAAACGGCGATGGGGGCAGCTATTTCTCTTTTTGACGGAGCAACCGCGGTAAGGGTTCCGAGAACCAGGTTTTTTCCGGTGAAAAAATGCAATGACCTGCTTGCAGTTCGTTCGGATTGCTATCTGGTTAAAGATGGAAAACTGGTCCTTAATCCCGAAAGAAAGTATCAGGCGATACGCATAAACCTCGATAACAGGTTTTACAGCAGGATAGATCAGTTTAATGAAAGATTCGGGGAAGGCATTCCTTCTTTGGTCAAGTGTGAATCTCTGATAATATACGGAGATGTTTTTTTTGAAAAGAATGTCAGAATTGAAGGAAACGTTGTCATTGCAAACAGAGGGAATTCCAAGGCAATCATAAAAAAAGATTCGATTATAGACGGCGATATAACGTTTTAGCTATACATGACACTGTTTTTATTTTTTTTTCACAACGTAGTTCACTGTAACCATGTCGCTTGAACCGGGTGCGGTTTTGATTGAAGGACTCAGGGCAAGTTTTACGGTTATTTTGTCGGAAGAGTAAATGTTGTTGAGATAAATTTTTTCCGTATAAACAGTTGAAATTTTTTCTAAAAGATGGCTTCCTCCGATCAACGTAATTCTGGCTGGATTTATTTTCACTTTTTCAAGCGTTAATTTACCGGGCAGTTTTCCTGCCCAGGTAACCTGAATCGGCACTTCTTTTACAACAGGGATTCCAAGGATAACATCAACAACCGGAGGAGTTACTCTTTTCAGCAATATTCCCGGAGGAAGAGAGACGTTTTCGGCTGTTATCACAAAACTGTTTTTCCCAACAGCCGCCTTGCCAAGATCTATTTTAACTTTTACCTGTTCCGGCCGCATCGATTTAATAAGTGAACCCGATCCGCTCAGATTAAGAGTGACAGAGTTAACAGACGTGTCAATTATTTCCACTTCAGGGTTTCGGTTCATATATTCAACAGGTGTTTCGAAATTGATCAGAGTCTCCAGTCCTCTTGAAAAGCTGAACCAGACTCCGACAATAAACAGAAAAGAAATAAGAGCTGCAGAGAATATTCTGTAATTTTCTTTACGCTGATCTTGATGGAGCTTTGGCCTCTCGCCCAGATGCTCCTGCAATTGCCGTTCGAGGTCCTCTTTGCGTTTTACGGAATATATTTCGGATTTTTTGGCTACGGAAACGGCCTCTCTTTCTTCAGATACAACCACCACCATGGCGTCGGTAGCCTCAGATAATCCAAGTGCGGCCCGGTGACGGGTTCCATAGTATGAAGGAAGATCGTTTTTGTGAGAAAGAGGAAGAATACATGCAACCTCCGTTATTCTGTCTTTGTGTATTATGGCCGCGCCGTCGTGTACAGGATTATCGTGCCAGAAAATACTCATTATCATTTCTTTGGACACAATACCGCGCCAAGGTATGCCGCTTTGAATGACATCTTCAATATCGTCATTTGCAGGAAATACAATAAGCGCTCCTATATGTTTCCGGGCAAGTTCGAAAACGCTTTCGGCAATTATTTCGACAGGAGAAGTAATGACTTTCTGGGAGAAGCCCCACAGAATTGTTTTAAAGTTTTTTGTCTGCAAAACACTGCGTATTTCATTTCTAAAGACAACAATAATTATTAATGCTGCAACAGCTGTAATACCCTGAATTGCCCAGCTCGTTATGATAAGCCCTAAAGAAAAAGCCAGTCTTTGGAAAAACCAGAGAAACGCAATCCCTATCAGTACCCGGAAAGCGTTTGTGCCCCGGAAAAGAACATAGAATCTGAACAGGATATAGCTGTTGAGCGAAATATCGACTATATCCTGCCATCTGATACTTGAAAAAAAAGAGAGAAAATTATTCATGTTTTAACCGGATAGAATTTATGTGCGTCAAGATTCATATTGACAAAATATATGGTATTGCGAATTTTTCAAGTAAAAAATTAATAATTTATCTGTCTTTTTAAAAACATATAGCCAGAGCTGTGATTATTATATAATTTCAAATAAAGAAAACAAATGGCTTGACAAATAAATTAATAATCATAAGTATTATAGCGTTTTAATGTTGACAGACTTGTAAAAAGGCGGCTTTTGATTTTTTATGAGATCATCAATATTGAGTGCTCGCAAAGTTCAGATATTCCAAGCCGCCGTTCCGACAGATTTTATGCTTATGCACTCCGGTATATCTGAACCGAAACAGCGAGCGTAATTAAAAACAGACACTATTCCCTACGATCGAAGATTCCCCGCTGGTTACAGCAAGGAACTTCAATCGTTTGGCTGTGGTTTTTGCTGAACATAAATCGTTTATTTAACAAAACATTAATGATGCAGAATCCAGCGTTATTGCAGGGGGGCATATGAAAAAAGGAAAAGCAACAGCAGGACAAAGGAGAATAACCTTTAAAATAGAAACTCCAGGAGCCAATCATGTGTCGTTAATGGGGGATTTTAATGAATGGGATGAGAAAGTACATCCTATGAGAAAGTATGAAAATGATATTTGGAAAAAAACTGTTTTCCTTTATCCCGGAAGATATGAATACAAATTCCTGGTTGACGGACAATGGCATAAAGACCCGAACAATGATCGGCTTTGTCCCAATCGCTTCGGAACTTTCAACAACTTCCTGATCGTGTCATAAGATTTAAAAAACAATAGGAACTCAGGGCCCGCAAACCGGAGAGGCTCATAATATTAATATTTATACAGGATGTGATAAATGAAGAGAATTCTTTTTGTAATCGTATGCGTTACCGCGGCATTTTGCTACCCGGCTATTTCATCATCTGTTGATGAGATTAAAGAAACTTTGAGTGTTCCTATGGGGATTATAGTGCTTAAGCCTCCCGAAAAGATAAGCCCAGTTAATTCCCTTGTTAAATTCCCCCATTCCAGACATTTTATATATGACTGCCGCAGTTGTCATCATAAGTGGGAAGGGGATACTAAAAATCTTTCCTGCGGAACATCAAACTGTCATGATCTTTCAGGGATTCCGAAGCCTGACGGGGAGAAGCCGAAACAGGATATCTCGTTCAGATATTTTAAACAGGCTTATCATGATCAGTGCATAGGGTGTCATAAATCGATAAAAGTGAATAATTCCGAAACAGAGTTATCAAAAAAGGTGTTGAAATCACAAATGCCTAAACCAGGTCCAACCGGCTGTGTTGAGTGCCATCCGAAACAAAAATAAGATGATGGCTGTATGAAAAGCTAAAAAGGTCGGCGCTTCCGCGAAAATCCGCAGCGGCGGACTTTCGCATGAACCGAAACAGCGGGCGCATTCCCCGGAGCTTGCTGAGGAGAACTTTAAAAGGTTAGAAATAGTGACTGAAGATTCGCATAACGTTTGTGATAAGAAACTTATTGTTGGAATAGGCTCGGCACTAGTTGATATTCTGGCGCTTGAAGATGAAGAGTTTATTAACAGATCCGGGGCCGCAAAAGGTGGAATGATTCTTGTTTCTAATGATGTTATTGAAAGTACGTTATCTAAGACTACAAAAAAACCCAGCTTTGTTCCGGGTGGTTCGGCATGCAACACGCTTGTTGGAATAGGTCGTTTGGGTGGGGCAGCCCGCTTTGTAGGGAAACTGGGAAAAGATGAGCTGGGGAAATTATTTGAAAAAGACCTTGAAAAAAACAATGTTGAACCGTTTCTTTTCACCTCTTCTTCTCCTACCGGAAGAGTTCTTTCAATAATAACTCCAGATGCGCAACGCTCGATGTTTACATGCCTTGGGGCAGCTTCAGAAACAAAACCTGAAGAAATTACGGAAAATTGTTTCAAAGACGCTATGATTGTTCACATAGAGGCCTATCTGCTGTTTAACAGGGAATTAATACAGGCCGCTCTTGTTTCTGCAAAAGCGGCCGGAGCGCTCGTATCTCTCGATCTTGCCAGTTTTACGATTGTTGAGGAATCGAAAGAATTTCTCGATAAAATAGTTGATGATTTTGTTGATATACTGATTGCCAATGAAGACGAGGCTTTTGCATTTACTGGGCATAAAGATGAATTGCAGGCGCTGGCGGCTCTTTCAAAACGGGCGGATATTGCCGTATTAAAGCTCGGCAAAAAGGGAAGCTATATATCCCGGAGAGGGGAAATAATCAAAGTCGCACCAAAGGGAAATGGCTTTGCGGTAGACACAACAGGAGCAGGAGATCTCTGGGCGGCCGGTTTTTTATTTGGTTTTGTTAATGGCTACCCTCTTGAAAAATGCGGTGAACTCGGTTCCGCATGCGGTTATGAAGTTTGTCAGGTTGTGGGTGCTAATATTCCGGAAGCCGGGTGGGAAAGAATAAAGGAAATAATTAAGCAATAGATATACGGAGAAATAATGGCAAAAAAGAAAATAACAAGAAAAGAGCTCTTGAATGAACCGGATGAATTTATATCTTTTTCGTCCAGGCTGTTAAGTTTTATAGCAACATATAAGATTCAGATATTATATTTTGTCGTCGGGTTGGTGCTGATTGGAATTGTTTTATCAGGATACGGTTATTTTTCCCGCAAATCCGAGAAAGAGGCTTTTGCTATGCTTCAAAAGGTAATGACCGGTTATGAACTTTCTCTCAAAAAAGACGGTCCTGAAAAAGCTATGAATGAAGTTAAAAATGATCTTACGAACATAATGAATAAATATTCAGGCAATCGTGGCGGAAAAACGGCCGGACTTGAGTTAGCCAATGTTTATTATAATGCAGGTGATATGGATTCGTCCGTAGAGCAATACGGTAAAGCGCTTAAAGCTTTTAACGATAACAGGGCTGTTAAATGCCAGATATTAAGCAGCCTTGGATATGCTTACGAAGCAAAGAATGATTTAAAATCTGCTGTAAATCACTTTGAAATGATTGTTTCAGAACCGCATAATTTTCTGAAAGATGAAGCTTTGTTTAATCTCGGAAGGCTTTTTACGGCAATGGGAGATGAAAAAAAGAGCAAAGCCGCCTATCAGAAGCTTGTTTCCGATTTTACAGATTCATTTTATCTTGAAAT
>JAHJRK010000157.1 GCA_018830925.1 Pseudomonadota bacterium | reverse complement strand
TTTTCAACCTGTTTAACACCGAATGTGATTTTATGATGTTTTTCCGATTTGTCTTCTATGCAGGCATCAATTGCGTTTTCAAGAATATTAATTATAGCTGAGCGGACAATGCCGGGATCTACTTCGAACCCTCCCGTTGAACGGTCGAACTCTCTTATAAACTCAAAATTATGAGTCCGTATCTTGGGTTCTATTGTCAGTGCAACATCTTCGGCAAAACTTAAAACGTCAACTTTTTCCCACTTGAGGTCTCTGTGTTTTGCATAATAAAGAATATCAAGAACCATTCCTCTTATGCGGCCTGCCATAAGCTTTATTATATCCCAGCCTTCTTTGACCTGCTCATGGTTTTCTTTGGAAAAGCCTGACTCAACAAGGTACATTCCACCGTCAAGGCCTGTAAGAAGGCCTTTTATGCCGTGGGAAATTGAGCCTATAAGAAGCCCTAATGAAGAGAGATGATCCTCAAGCTTTCGTATCTGAGTTATATTGGTTGACATCTCCATAACCTGGGTAATTTCACCTGATGCACTTTTTATCGGAGCAGTCCATACAAGAACATTAATCTGCTCGCCTGTTTTGGATGTTACAACCATTTCAGCCTGGTGTGATTTGCCGTCTTTAAATGTTTTTTCAACGGGACAGTTGGGACAAGCGGTCTGCCGCTGCTTATAAATTTCAAAACATTTAAAGCCGGTATCGTCGCCGAAATCTTCCTTGAACCGCCTGTTGGCATCCGTAACATTAAAATTTTTATCCTGGACTGTAATGTAGCATGGTGATTCATCAAAAAGCTGTTTGTGTCTCTGTCTTGTTGCTTTAAGCTCTTCCCTTAAGCGCTTGACTTCCGTTGCATCTGCAGATATTTCAAGCACAAGTTCAACTTCATTATCCTTGCTGCGGATCGGGGCGGTATGAACTATAACCGGCACTTCTTCGCCTGAAAGATATTTGATTTTTTCCTGA
Organism: Pseudomonadota bacterium; assembly: GCA_018830925.1. Lineage (GTDB taxonomy): Bacteria > Desulfobacterota > Desulfobacteria > Desulfobacterales > RPRI01 > RPRI01. The sequence continues at coordinate 2,177 of JAHJRK010000157.1, read as the reverse complement.
CTTCGTTGCCCCTTCCCGGTCCTGAATGTTTTTTCAACGGAGCATTCTGAACGCCCCGATGTTTTTTTGCTGTATATTTCACAGCTGTTCAGGCCGATCTTATCTCCCAGTCTTTCCTTATACAGCTCGTTTGCCGCCACGATTTTAAGTTCACGGTTGTGTATTGCCACAAGACAGGGCATCTCATTGAAGTATTGAATTCCGCCTTCATATCCTCCTGCAAAATTCCAGATTGCCGAAGAAAGCCCCTCAATTGCCTGGCCGACAGCCGCAAGCCTTTCAACTTCGATGAGCCTTGCAGACTGCTCCTTCACCATTGTTTCAAGGTTTTCCGTATAATCCTTGATCTGCTGCCGCATGTCGATTCTCTCATGGGCTCTTTTCAGCGCTATTTCAAGGACATCGTCGTTTATGGGCTTTGTGACAAAATCTGTTGCCTCATATTTTAAACTCTTGATTGCAAGGTCCATGTCACCGTGGCCGGTGATCATGATTACTTCAGTATCGGGACTTACTTCTTTAATCGCGCGAAGGAGGGTTACGCCGTCCATGCCCGGCATTTTAATATCTGTTAGAACTATCTGCGGGGAGGTTTTTCTAAAAATGGAAAGGGCTTCTTCGCCGTTTTCGGCGGTAATGACATCGTAACCCATATCGGACAGGGATATGCCGAGAACCTTTCTGATTCCCTCCTCATCATCCACCAGGAGTATTTTTTTGCCCATTCTCATTCCGTCCGTTCTATCCTATTGTACTTTTAAGTATCCCAAGCAGTTTGTCCGGATCAAACGGTTTAGGAAGGTAAGCGACGGCGTTTTTTATGGAAAGATGCCGGCCGGCCATTCCGCTGATTACTATAACCGGAATATCCTTGAATTCCTTGTTCTTTGATATTTTCCGGTAAAAATTGGTGCCCCATTCTTCAGCCATCTGAAGATCGAGAGTGATAAGGTCCGGCTTTTCCTTTTTTAAAACTTCGTGCCCCTCTACTCCATCAGAAGCCGTACAGGTTTCATAGCCATTGTCATTAAGAAGGCTCACAAGATACTTTACGATAATCGGATCATCATCAATGACAAGAATCTTTTTTGCCATGGCACACCTCGCTATTTACTTTTGGATTTATAAAAAATCATACATTTTTTATCAGTGAATAGTCGTTAGTGAATAGTGAACAGAATAAAGAACATTCTGTTCCTGTATTCACTGTTCACTCAACCGCAAACCGGATTATCTGACGTGGCATTCGCTGCACATAACGGGACCTGCTTTTTTCTCCTCGTGGCATCCCTTGCACCGGAGATGGTACTTGGCGACGAGAGGAACCGGGTCTCCGATAATCTTGTGGCATTCTGAGCATTCCATATCTTCAGATGTCTCATCTTCAACCTTCACCCCGTCTTTATATACATGATGGCAGGTTCCGCAATCGTCGATTTCGGCCTTTTCGTTGTGTTCGTCGTGCAAAAAAACCGCACCGGGCCTCATCTTGGTTTTGAAAGCGCTGTCCTGAACAGATTTGACATTCTCCTGAGAATAGGCGGTCACGACAACTATAGCAACTGCCGTTACTGCAATCAGATATAGAATCCATATCCTTCTTTTCATATAAACCCCCTTGTTACTTACAAGGACAAAAAGTTTATTCCGGTTTTTCCATTGTTTCGTAAATTATATCGCCAAGGAATTTTATGTCCATATCAAGCCCGTAGTGATGAACAATATCTTCAAGCCCTCCGTGGCAGTTATGGCATGGAGCAATGATCGTTTTTGCTCCTCTTGCCTTTACCGCAAAAAGCTGTTCGGCTTTAACTCTGTTGCCGTCGACCCGGGTCTTCTTGTACGGCGGGCCGCAGTTGATAACCCCTCCTCCGGCGCTGCAGCAGTAGTTGTGCTCCCGGTTCGGGTGCATTTCAATTAATTTCTCACAGGTTGCGTTTGTAACAAATCGTCCCATTTCATGGAGTCCTCTGCCGCGAACCGTGTTGCACGGGTCATGGAAAGTAACAGGCTTTTCATATTTTTTAGCTATTTTGATTTTTCCGTCTCTTATCAATTCATAGAAGAATTCGATAGCGTGCACCACGGGTATGGGAGGCATCTTCCATCCCAGTGCCCTGTTGCCCACGTCATAAACCGATCTGAAGGCGTGGCCGCATTCTCCCATGACGATTTTT
>JAHJRK010000156.1 GCA_018830925.1 Pseudomonadota bacterium | reverse complement strand
GCTTGCCGAATTGATTGCCGCCGAACTTGAAAACAGTTACAATATAATTCTGACACGTACGGAAGATACTGAACTTGATATTCCGGCAAGAACCGCGGTTGCAAACCATTTTAAGGCAGATCTCTTTATCAGCATTCATGCGGGAGGCGGTTTTGTTCACAAGACAAGGGGCATATCTCTCTGTTGTTTTACAGATAATTATCCGGAAGCAGCAGGAACCGGTATCGTACAGGGAAAACCTGTTGAAAATATCAGTTTACCTGTTGCATGGGAAAAAATACAGAAAAAGCACGAGTTAATAAGCAGTGATTTCGCAATTATTGTCAAAAAGAACCTTTCCGGGACAATTGCAAACGACGACATAAAAATCGGCGGCGGCAATTATGCGGTTCTGGAAGGCGCAGATATGCCTGCAATATTGATCGAAACAGGATACCTGACCAACCCTGCGGACGAGGAGGTCATTTCCGGTAAAGAATTTCCGGCAGGTATAGTCAAAGGCCTGAGCCTGGCTGTTGATGAATATTTTCAAAATATCGGCTTGCAGGAAAAAATAAAGCATGGTAAGCCGTTGGCAGCAAAATAACCGTACCATTAAATGGCAAGAAAGGCATAAGGAGCCGTAACAAAATGGTCAGAAATGTAATGGTTATTTTGTAACGGCTACTGACGAAATGGTACAGAAAGTAACAGTTATTTCGTAACGGTTCCTAATTGATGGCACCGTGAAAAAGTCGTCTTGAAGTCCGGTTTTTCACAAGTTCATCGAAACCAAAAACATCGGGGCGTGGCGCAGCCTGGTAGCGCACCTGCTTTGGGAGCAGGGAGTCGGAGGTTCAAATCCTCTCGCCCCGACCACATCTAACTTTTTTTAATCAATAACCGCTCGGATTATTAAAACCCAGCCACAGTGTTTCTGCGTTAAATAATGACTTAAAAACAGAGTAATGCATTATTTGAACTCAAATCTGCCATAACACTCCTCGCGCTTTTATGGCACATACAAATATCCTTTTTGCCTGTCTATGTGATTGGAGGATATGTGAAAGAGATGCAGCTTTATAAAAATTTCAAAGAGTATTCATTTTCGGGTATAATTTTGTGTTTGATTTGCCGTAAGCATTGCAATAATATTCTAAAAAAGAAAGTTTGAGTCTTGTCCGTCTGAAGCGTATTGTTTTACCGGAGATAACAGTCTTTGAAACTTAGAATAATACTTATGGTTCTTTCTCTGCTGGCTTTCCTGTCGGCGACAGCCGGGGGCTATCTTTATTATTCATCTCTGAAGGAATCTGCCTTTAAAGAGGCCGAACGGCAGGCGGTTGCACGGCTTGAAATGATAAAAATGAACCTATCTTCCCTGCTTTCTGAGCACAGGAAGTCTGTCAGGACAATGGCCGGTATGAGGGAAGTTTCCGGCTATCTGATAAAGCCGACCGGGAGTGCACTAACAAAGGTAAATAGCATACTGGATCGTTTTAAAGACTCGCTGGAGGTTGACGTCTGTTATCTTATTGACAAGAAAGGATATACAGTCGCTTCCAGCAACCGGAAGGATGAAGACAGCTTTGTCGGGAACAATTTTTCATTCCGTCCTTATTTCATACAGGCGATTCAAAACAAACCTGCAACATATCTTGCCCTTGGAATAACATCAAAAAAAAGAGGCGTCTACTACAGTTACCCTGTTTACAGCGAAAAAGGCAATCTACCTGCAGGTCTTGTGGTTATCAAGGCGTCGATTCAACTTATAGAAAAAGAACTTTCCCTTTCACAGGATGAAATAGTGCTTGTTACAGATCCGAATGGCATAATTTTCATTTCAAACAGAGACGACTGGCTTTACAACTCAATATCGATACTTTCTCCCGATGAAACTGGACTTGTCGCGGCGTCACGGCAATTTGGCGCAGGCCCGTGGCCGTGGAATGGCTTGTCTTTAATAAAAGATAAATATGCAAAAGACAGTCATGGAAACGAGTATCTGATCAACCGGATGGAAATCGAGGATTATCCGGGCTGGAAAGTTATATATCTTCGGAATCTTTCAGCGATCTCAAAAATTGTTTCGGATCCGCTTTTGAGGATTACCGGCCCGATTGTTCTTGCCTTGACTATTCTGATAGGTGTTTCCGTTTTTTTCCTTTACGGAAAAGCGACCGAAGAGATTTTACTCAGGAAAGCTGTAGAAAATGCCCTTCGTCAGAGCGAGGAAAGATACCGGTCCTTGTACAACAACACGCCTGCCATGCTCCACTCCGTCGATCCCGACGGACGCCTTGTCAGTGTCAGCGAACACTGGCTCGATGTCATGGGATATGAAAGAAACGAGGTACTCGGGAAAATGATAACTGATTTTTTTTCAGAAGAATCCCGAAAGCTTGCAAGAGAGGTTGTAATCCCTGAGTTTTTCAAAAAAGGTTATTATAAGGATGTGCAGTACAGGTTTGTTAAGAAAAACGGTGAAGAGATAGACATACTTCTTTCGGCGATCGCGGACAGGGATTCTGAAGGCAAGATAATAAGATCTCTTTCAGTGTCGATAGATGTAACCGAAAGGAAGCGGGCTGAAGAAGCCCTGAG
>JAHJRK010000016.1 GCA_018830925.1 Pseudomonadota bacterium | reverse complement strand
GGCGAAACATCGGTCATCGGCAAAAATGTCCGGATCTACCAGGGAGTTACTCTGGGCGCTCTTTCACTTCCAAAAGACGCGGGCGAACTTCTCAGAGGAAAGAAAAGGCATCCAACGATTGAAGACGATGTGATAATCTATTCCGGCGCCACCATTCTTGGAGGGAATACAGTGATAGGCGCACGATCCGTTATTGGGGGAAATGTCTGGATAACGGAATCGGTTCCGCCTGATACGACTGTTATTACTGAAACACCGCGTTTGACATATAAAAAGAGCCGTGGATTAAATGTTTGATTATAAAAAATAGGTGCAAAATGAAAGTATTCCAGGGCATAAGCAAGACCATCGGTTCAACTCCTCTGGTTCGTATAAATAAAATGAGTGAAGGGCTTGATGCGGAGATTTATGCGAAGCTTGAGTTTTTTAATCCTCTTGGGAGTGTTAAGGACCGCATTGCCGCTTCAATGATTGAAGCGGCAGAAATAGAAGGCCGGATTGATGCAAACACACTTATTGTAGAGCCGACAAGCGGAAACACAGGAATTGCGCTTGCCTTCGTCTGTGCTGAAAAAGGGTACCGGATCTGCCTTACCATGCCTGAAACCATGAGCATCGAGAGAAGAAAACTATTAAAGCACCTTGGCGCTGAGCTTGTCCTGACTCCAGGCGCAGCCGGAATGCGAGGCGCGATTGAAAAAGCAAAAGAGATACTTATATCCGACAAAAAAGCCTTTATGCCGGACCAGTTCAATAATCCGGCAAATCCTAAAATACACCGTGAAACAACGGCTCTTGAGATATGGAACGACACTGAAGGGAAAGCAGATGTACTTGTGGCCGGAGTAGGAACTGGAGGCACCATAACCGGTGTCGCTCAGGCGATCAAGGCGAAGAATCCGTCTTTCAAGGCCATAGCAGTCGAACCTGCCGATTCGCCGGTCTTGTCGGGTGGAAAGCCCGGGCCGCATAAAATTCAGGGCATCGGCGCGGGTTTTATACCCGGAGTCCTTGACAGGTCGGTAATCGACGCAATCATCACGGTTTCAAACGACAATGCATTTGAAACTGCAAGAAGCCTTGCAAAGAAAGAAGGAATTCTTTGCGGGATATCTTCAGGCGCTGCCGTATGGGCAGCGCTTGATTATGCAAAAAGAGATGATGCAAAAGGAAAGCGCATTGTCGTGATACTCGCAAGCACCGGCGAACGATATATCAGCACTGACCTTTTCAAAGATACTTTTAAATAACGAACATCTTTAACGGGGTGTTTGCAAAGATCTCGACAGGCTGTTTTGGGAGACCGTCATTCCCTGATTTTCTTATGACGGTTCTGGATATAGGCATTGCGGAGACCTTCGTACGGCTCCAGAGCCGCTTTTTTGAAGGTTTCGTAATCTCCGATCTTAAAAGAGGTTGCGTTTATTGTCCTTAATCCTGTTACGCTTAAGGAGAGTTCGAGAGGCTCTACGTATGAACTAGGTTTCAGAAAACTGTCGCCGGCCATTCCTATTGTATCCCGGAGGGTTGAAGGTCCCAGCAAGGGCCAGACGATATAGATGCCGTTTCCTATTCTGTAAGATCCGAGAGTCTGTCCGAAATCTTCCACACCCTGTTGCAGTTCGGGATAATTTTTTGCAGGATCGTCAAAACCGAGTATTCCTTCAGTGCTGTTGACAACAAAACTTGCGAATTCATCAACGGCAGCCTCAAATTTACCCTGAAGCAGGCAGTTTACGAAACGGACCGGCATTTCAATGTTGTAAAAAAAGTTATGCAGGCCTGATCTAACCTGCCTTGGAACAACAGCCCTGTATGCTTCCGAAACAGGTTTCAGAATCCAGAAATAGAGCTTGTCATTGAAATGGAAAACAGACCAGTTCCAGTAATAAAGGGGGTCCGCTATACTAATAGTCTCCTCTTTCTTTTCTTCTTCATTCTCTTCGGACAAAAAATCGGGTTCATCGTCCGAAAATTCCTGATTCAAATAATCATGACCGGGGGTGGTCAGCACCTCCGGAAGAATCTTTTCGCCGCCGTTTATAATAGTTCCGGCGATGTCGGATGCCGCCAGTGCAGGAGCGAAAGAGAAAAAGAGAATAGAAACTATAATTGTAAGCAATTTATTCATATGTTTTTTGACGGTTTCGTGAAAAACCGAAACGTCCCTCCGCAATTTATTTGGTGTCCCCTTTCTGCTGTTCCTTAAGCTTTTTGTGAAGCCGTTTTATCAGCTCATCCGGAGAATCCTTCGAGAGAATTTCATTAAACTGGGACCTGTAATTCTGGACGAGACTGACACCCTCAACCTGCACATCATAGACCTTCCAGGCATTATCCTTCAGCCTCATGCTGTAATCAACTGGTATTTCGCCTTTTTCCCTTATAATCTTCGTTTTAACAACAGCCTTGGAATCAGTAACCATCTCCTGCCCGATATATTCAACCCTTTCATCCCTGAATGCGCCCTGGATTTTATCGAGGTATGTATTTCCGAGGACCTCTGAAAAAACCTCGCTGAATTCCTTCCTCTGCTGCGGATTCAGGGTTTTCCAGTTGGTTGCAAGAGCACGCCCTGAAAGCTCGGTAAAATCAAACGCTTTGCGCACTATTTCCCATATCTTTTCACGCTGAACGCTTTTAAGAGAGGGATTTTTATACTTCGGATCGCTTAAGAGTCTTATCCCTTCGTCAACCGGGCCTTTAAGCGCAGCCATCGGTCCTGTTTCCAAAGAAAAAGATACAGAAGCAAAAAACACACATAACAAAAATAATGCCGTTTTTTTCACTGAGTTCTCCTCTTGTTCACAACCTTTTCTTTATCTCTTCAAACACCGCCAAAAACGTATTTGCTTATCAGCTCTTCGAGATCAACCGCGGATTCGGTTTCGGTTATCATCTCCCCGGGCTTTAATATCACGTCGGAACCTCCCGGAGAAATCCTTATGTACTTATCTCCTATCATTCCGGCGGTCTTGACCGAAGCGATCACATCATCCGTCAGGACAAGCCCGTTTTCTATCTTCATTTTGACAAGGGCTTTACTCTCCTTGTCTAAGGAGATTGAATCGATCGTTCCTATCCTGACGCCTGCCATCTCTACGTGAGAACCTTTCTTAAGACCTGAAACAGACTGGAACTTCGCATAAACCGGGTAATTGTTGTCGCCGATCAGCTCCATCTTTCCAAGCTTTATTGTGAGGTAACCCACACAAACAAGGCCTATCAGAACAAATATTCCAACAGATGTTTCTATTGATGTATTTTTCACGTTACCTCCGACTCATTTGAAGAAACTGAGTTAGTTTCCATCATTTATATAGAGCCCCTGGATAAATTCTTTAACATCAGGATCCGAAGCTTGAGCCAACTGCACCGGATTTCCCTCAAACAGTATCCGGCCGTCATTTAACATGGCAACCCGCTGGGAAATATGAAAAATATCGGGTATATCATGGCTTACCACAACCCCTGTAAAACCGAATTTTTGCTGATAATCCGAGATCATTTCATGGACGGCCTTCTTGCGGATAGGATCAAGCCCTGTTGTCGGCTCATCGAAAAGAATTATTTCCGGATCTGTAACAAGAGCCCTTGCAAGGGCAACCCTTTTTTTCATTCCGCCCGAAAGCTGTGAAGGATACTTGTCGTCTATGCCATGCAGATCGAGCTGATCCATTTTATCCCTGACCCGCCTGTTTATCTCGGAATCGGATAAAGAAGTAGTTTCCTTGAGCGGCAGGGCGATATTTTCATATATTGTTAAAGAATCGAAAAGGGCTGTTCCCTGAAACATATAACTGCATTTTCTTTTGAGGGCTTTTCTCTCGGCCTTTTTCATGTCTGAAACAGGGCGACCTTCAAAAAGGATTGTACCCGAATCCTGTTCAAGGAGTCCGATAATATGCTTGAGAAGTACGCTTTTCCCTCCCCCGCTTTTGCCTATTATCGTTGTTATCTCGCCTTTATAAATGCTGAGATCAGTGCCATTTAGAACATGGTTATCACCAAATCTCTTAAAAACATTCTTGAATTGAATTAGGGGCTCTCTCATATATCCATTACAGCAGGAATGATGTTAAAACGTAATCTGTTATAAGAATCAGAACACAGGAAATAACGACAGCCGAAGTAGTTGAAAGGCTGACGCCTTTTGCGCCGAAACCTTCGGCTCGTGTATGTGTGAAATATCCCTGAAAACAGCATATTGTTACAATAACAACCGCAAAAACGACCGACTTAATAAAACCTCCCGTCACATCATCCATGATCACGCTTGTTTCAATGCGCATAAAGTAGACGCCGGGGCTTATGCCGAGCAGAAGAGACCCGGTAAGATATCCGCCGAGAATTCCGACCACATCAAAAAGGGCTGTAAGAAGCGGCATGCTTATAAGAGCTGCGGCAAGCTTTGGACTCACAAGAAAACGAAGCGGATTGATATCCATTGTCTCAAGAGCGTCGATCTCTTCTGATATCCGCATTATGCCGACTTCCGCAGCCATGGCCGAGCCGGCTCTTCCTGTTACCATGATGGCGGTCAGAACAGGGCCCAGCTCCCTGATAAGGGAAAGGGCGACGGCTGCCCCGAGAAAGCCGGTTGAGCCGAATTTAACGAGGGTGTAATATCCCTGGAGGCCGAGCACCATGCCGGTAAATGCTCCTGTAAGACATATGACAAAAACCGATTTTGCCCCAATGAAATAAATTTGCTGCGTTGTTTTATTAATTTGAAACGGCCGGGAAAAGATTAAAGCAAAGCTCCTGAGAAAGAACATGGCGATACGTCCCATCTCCTGGACTATGAAAGTTGCCCCCCTCCCAAGAGCGGTGATCGGGCTTATTAAAATGGACAGGCGCAGCATAACAACCTTATAACAATATCAAATTACAATATAAATGAATTTGCATCTTTGGTAGATATATTAAAATGGCATACGGGTGTCAAGTAAGTAAGCAATTATCAATAATTGACAATCGAAAAGACCCTTGTTAGTGTTCTTCATATATTCACTTTTTACGAAGCCGTCAAAAATAAAGATAACTTTAGGAGCTACCTTGAAAAATACACCAGGATATACCGAAAGACATATCATACAGGATGGGCTTAACATCTTTTTCCGCCGATATAAAGCCGATCCTGAAAAAGCGGTAATGGTAATCGCCCACGGTCTTGGGGAACATTCCGGAAGATATGTCAATCTATTTGAACGGCTTGTCCCGAAAGGAATAACCATTTATGCGCCTGATTTCAGGGGGCATGGAAAAAGCGACGGGAAAAGGGGACATGTTCTTTCATTTGGCGAATATCTTGAAGACCTTCACCCGATAGTAGAAACGGCATTAAAAGAGAAAAAGCCCGGCATTAAGTGCTTTCTGCTCGGACACAGCATGGGAGGACTTATAGCGATAAATTATGCAATACGCAGGCAGGAAACAATTGACGGCCTGATTATTTCATCCCCGTCTCTCGGTGTGGCCGTAAAAGTTCCGGCCATAAAAGCAGCCCTGGGCAAGATCATGTCTTCAATATGGCCGGAATTGAGTTTAAGCAATGAACTGGATGCTTCAAAAATCAGCCACGACGATAAAGTAGTCGCCGCCTATAAAAATGATCCTCTCGTCCATAACCGGGTATCAGCCAGGTGGTTTACCGAATTTTTATCCGCCATGGAAAACGCGAACAAAGATATCCATAATATTAAAGTGCCGGTTCTGATGCAGATTGCAGGAGATGATCATCTAGTTAATGCAGGCGCATCAAAATCCTTCTTCGAAAGACTTGCGGTAAAAGATAAGACGATTCATGTTTACGACGGTCTTTACCATGAGGGTTACAATGAAAGGGAGAATGACAGAAAAATTGTGATTGACGATCTTGAAGCCTGGATCAGTTTACATATCTGATAATATAGAATCTATCCCATACTCCGACATGGTGAATGTTAGTTATTCAATGCTCTCAAGTCTTTTCCGAATTTCTTTTTTATAGTGTCTACGGCCTTGTCTACTTTCTCCCATTTGCCGTCATTCTTTCTATCCGCGTCAAAGATGCTCATCTGGACAGGATCTGAAACAGGAATAAGGCTTGCTGTGCCAACGCCGATCAGCCTGATTTTTTCCTTAGTGTCATAGGCCTCAAGGAGCTTAAACACCTCTTTATATAGGGCTTGTGAAGACTGAACCGGTGTTTTGATTGTAATGCTTCTCGTAATCTGTCTGAAATCGGCATGTTTTATTTTAAGCACAATTGTCTTTGCCCTCATGCCGAGTCTTCTTAATTCGCTTCCGACATCTTCAGACTGTTTCAGCAGGTATCCTTTCAATAGATTCCTGTCTGAAGTATCTTTATCAAGCGTCATTTCACTGCTTACAGATTTGTTCCGGGTAGAAGGTGAAACAGGAGAATCATCCGCCCCTGAAGCGAGTTTCATCAGCCTTAAACCGAACTCCCCGAATTTTTTTACGAGCATTTCAGGCGGATATTTTTTAATATCCCCGAGCATCTTAATCCCGATTGTCTCAAGCTCTTTCAATCTCACTTTTCCGACCCCGGGCGCTTTACCTATCGGAATTGATTCTGCAAACCGACAGGCATTTTCAGACGATATAACCGTTAACCCATCCGGCTTATTCATATCGGAGGCGATTTTGGCAAGGAACTTGTTAGGCGCTATTCCGACGGAACAACCAAGGCCGACGCTCTCTTTAATTTTTCTTTTAATAGCTGAACCTATCTTCGAAGAATCACCATGCAGCCTTTTACATCCTGATATATCCACATAGGCTTCATCAATGGAGACCGGTTCAACAAGAGGAGAGAATGTTCCCAGTATGACCATTATTTTTTCAGATATTTCGGAATACCGTTTCATCCGTGGAGAAAGGAATACGCCGTGAGGGCATTTTTGCCTTGCCAGATACATCGGCATTGCCGAATAAACGCCGAACTTTCTAGCTTCATAACTTGCCGCAGAGACAACGCCCCGCCCCGACAACCCCCCGACAATAACACATTTGCCGGCAAGCTTCGGGTTATCGAGCTGCTCCACGGAGGTAAAAAATGCATCCATGTCGACATGAAGAATCATTGATTTTATTACCCGGACAAGAAAGCTTGCTATTTTTTACATTTTTGTATTATTCTGTAACAGAGGCCCTGACGGTTTCTTAAAAAGGCCAAATTCCGACGGCAAAGTAAAAAGCTCATTATGCAAGGCGCGCGAATCTTGAGGAATGAAGCGTACAGATAAGTACGCTGCAATGATTCACCCTGTGAGACCTTTGCATAACGCCCCCTTTTGCCCGATTACTGCGTCAGGCTCAAATTTCAATCCTCGAAATACTCAATGTATTCCTGTGGTTGAAATTATCGCCTTCCTTGTACTTGGCCAAAATTGGACGTTCTT
>JAHJRK010000015.1 GCA_018830925.1 Pseudomonadota bacterium | reverse complement strand
TTGCCCTTCTCTATCTTCTTTGAGAGCATGTAACCGATTGCTTGGAGGTATCTTGAGATCATTCAAAGTTGTTGCCAATTGGATATATTCCAATCGCCTTATGGCCCTTCGGAGCAAATCCGGAGGAAGGTTTTTTGATTTGCCTTGTATAAAAAGCTTTTGCGTTTCTTTATCGGCAAATGTTTTTATCATGCCGTCAATGTAAACCGTAACGTTACAATTGTCAAGTCTAAATTGCCAAGGAAAGCTACTAAGTGACTGGTTAGAAACGATTATATCTGCTGATATTTGATATGGTTTTTCTCCCTCAGCCTCCCACACCACCCGGCATGCGGGTGCCCGGTAGGTGTTTACGTTGATGACAGCTTCCTGAAAGCAACAAACTTTCTAATTTCACTTTAATAGTAGATTCCTAATGTAAATCGTGATAGTTGATAAACGCAACCGTAATATCAGATATTAAGATTTCTGGACCATTCAACCTTACATGAGGGTGTTATGGACTGAATACTGAAACCCCGTTTCTCGAAAAGAGAGCGGGGTTTTGTGCTTTAAAGCCAAGATTGCTTTTCAAACTTTTAACCGGAGGAGATCGACAGGGTATGAGACCATACCACAAAAAAGCTTGGACCTGCGCCATAATAATCATATTTATTATATTTGTTTATACCTTTTCTTTTGCTCAAACCGAAAACATTAAAGGTGTGGAATATAAAGATGGGAGCACCGTACAGGAAGTTAAACAGGCACCCATTGCAGAGAAAACCTTACAAACGGAAATACGAGAGGTACGATTTGCACAGCAAAACCCAGAGATTGCAAGAGAAGTTGTTATACCTGATGGAACAGAAATTTCTGTAGTGACTACGGAAACTATATCAAGTAAAACAGCAGTTACAGGCACAGTAATTATATTTAAAATGTACGAGGATTTAGTGGTTGACGGTGTAGCCGTTATTAAAGAAGGCGCGATTGTAAAAGGTTCTGTGTCTGCTGCCAGAAGAGCGAAGAGGGGAGGATTGGGGGGGAACCTAAAGATTAGCATTGAATCCACCTCAACTATCGATAATCAACCGATCAAATTACGTACTGTTAAAAGTCAAGAAGGTAAAAACAGAATAGGAGCTGTCCTTGTAACAGGTATTTTTATTGGCCCTTTTGCTCTCCTTAAACGTGGTATAAATGCTGAAATTTCAAAGGGCACTAAATTTCAAGTATATACGGATGAACAAAAGATCGTCCATATTGGCGATAAAACATCTGCCACTAAACAAGATATAAATATAGAAAATGATAAAAAACCAGATTTATATAATGAGTTGCTTAAGCTAAAAGAACTAAAAGATAAAGGTGTATTGACTGAAGAAGAGTTTGAAGTTCAAAAGAAAAAGACCCTGGAAAGATATTAATGAACGTCCAACCACCAGATGACTTGAATGATGCGCATGTATAGCTTCCTCCTGAAAGCAGTAGATCGAACATTTTCATGAAACTAGTAGATTTCTAACGCAAATAATGATAACAAATTACCGTATCTAAAGGGTCGGTTAGTGAACCCAATGCCATGTAACCATGTTGGAGGGGAATATGGACTGGCTAGCAAGAAACCTATTGGACAAAAGGTTCGTTTTTCGAGAATTGCCGCAATATAGGAACCGGGTCAGGCATCGTCTGTATTGAATAGTTAACTGCTTAAGATTGCAAAATGGGCATTGAACGAGTAGATAATATAAATAATATCATATAGATATACCAATATAATTTATATTATAGTATTGATGGTCACAGAATTACCCGGTATTGAAGGGAAACTATTCAATATATTGTTATCATAAAGAAAATGTAAAGGTATATAAATGGCTAAAAAACTTTCTAACACAAGCCCTAAAACTATCAACGAATCCGATCCCATGTCTTCTATAAAAATGAAACTCAAGACATCTGACTCTGAAATTCAGTATTATATTGCTGCATTGGAGACGGAAAACATTAAATTGAATGTGAAGATTGCTCAACTTCAAGCGGAGAATGCGACACTTAAGGGAACGGTCAAGGCTCTTGCTGAGGAGAATGAGAAACAAAAGAGGGAACTTTTGCCGAAGCCGCTGTCCCCAGATTTGCAAGAGATGCTCGATAGTGTTTATAAAACCGATTCTACTAAATAATTTATTCATAACCACCTCCTGTTTTTTAGATAACAAGTCGCTCCAGCGGACAGTAGCCGCTGAGCTTTGCGTTGGATGCCATGATGGATGATAAATCTAAATGCGTTTACTGTAGTTCAATTAATCCGAAGTGGGCTAAAGCGCATGTGGTGCCTCGATTAATGGGCACATTCGAGAATCAACCAACGCTTACTAAAAAGGTTTGCGCGGCGTGCGATAGGGAGTTTGGCCGGTGCGAGGCGATCATTGCAAAATGCACTATAGAAGCAGTTTTGTTAAAACATATTGGTATAATCGGCAGACACAAAGACAAGTCACCATCAGCATTCCGGAGAGGCCACTCGGGACATCCCCCGATTCGAATGACTACTGCAATTCCTAGTTACGACAGTGAGGTACGTGTTGAGCCAATAGGAGACTCCAACAACGTAGATCTCCTTCCGCAAATCATATTAATTGATGGGCACGGTAATTGTGAGGAGATTGTAATAAACGATCCGAATTGCATTACCATTGGTGAATGGTCGTTGTTGGTGCGAAAGTGTTTGAGCGGTGGAGTTAAGCAGTTGGAGGCAATTGTATCAAATGGGCAAGCCATTCTAATTGAACAAATACTTCATCAGTTCGGTATTACCTTCGATTGTAGTGATGATGCTAAAATCTCTCCGTTTCAAGGGCGGGTACTGGTAAAAGGCTCGATGACTTATGACGAAAGATATTTCAGAGCTGTCGCGAAGATTGCATTCCATTACTTCCTGTGCCATTCGAACCTGTTCAAGGGCTCGGAGGAGGAATTTGATGCGATACGAAGATTCGTTCGATATGGCGAGGGCGATGCAAAGGAATTTATAGAAAAGGGCGAAATTCCTATTGTTTATGATCCATCTGGAGCAGACCGCCCTCCTTATTATGGACATATTCTTCGAACGGAAATATCACCAAAAGGCATTTCTGTATTTATGCAACTCTTCATAGGCCACGATTATAGTCCTCGATGGATGAGAGTGCGTCTCAGTCAGAAAGCGCGAAAGATATTTTTGCAAACAGAAGAGTTTGGCCATTATTACAGATATCTGGAGCCTGACAAACGATCTCGATATGACGGAGTAATTGAGAAAATGGTTGTCGCACAGATGGTGAAAATTCCTCGACCATCCAACCATACCATGCACCGGATCGCCTATAAATCAGGCTCCCGGTGATGGTTACGTTATGAAGAAGGAGGTATAGCATGCATCCCCGATCGGTTGGTCTGATAGTTATTGCAATGGTATGTCTTTCCCTTACAGCATGCGATGCCAAGCCAAAGTGGGAACAGTATGAGGGCGGGATCCATGTGGTGCTCAAGGCGGAATCTAAAGGCGATGCAGTAACAGACACTGCTAATACAGCCAAAATCGCCGACATGATTGGCGCACGTCTTAAAGAATCGGGGGTTAAGGACAAAATAATACGAACATGCAAGGATCGCGAGGTAGTAGTCCAATTGCCTCCGTGTAAGAACCCGGATATGATAGTTCATTTAATCAGCTATCCAGCTATTCTTGCATTCAAACTCGTGGATGAGGAGAATCCTTCGGAGGGAACTGGAAAACCAGTTCCAACGGACGACGAAGTCTTGACGATGAAGACGTGGGACAGGGATACCGGAAAACTGGTCACGAAACCGATTGTGGTCAAGCAACAGCCAGTTTTGTCGGGAGATGTCGTAAGTAACGTACGTGTAAGAACGACAACGTCTCCTGGCGGTCGCGACGAGGTTTATGTAGCACTGGAGTTCAACAGCGAAGGGGCCAAGATATTTGAAAAAGTCACAGCTGAAAACGTAGGCAAAAGGCTTGCGATTGTTGTCGACGATACCGCTTATTCTGCTCCCGTTATCAGGGAGAGGATAACCGGTGGCAATGTCTCCATTACCGGCGGGTTTACACTCGACGAGGCAAAGGACCTTGCAATTGTGCTGAGAGTAGGCTCGTTTCCTGTGCGCGTCAAGGTAATCGAGAATAAGACTCTCGACAGAAGCATTTGGCTTGGTGGTATATGATTCGCCGGACAGACAAGCCCAATTCTAAAGGCCTTCATAACCACTGCATGCAGCGGATCGCCGAAAAAGCCGGCTCCCGCTGATGCGGGTGTTCGCATCAGTTTACAAACAAGGAGGTCGCATGCTGGCAAATCGGATTCTTAACGTTTTGATTGGCGTTCTCGCCTTCTTGGTCGTTCCATTGCAACTGATCACAACCTTCGTCCTTGGACTTCTGGTCAGCTTGTCTTTCGGTATTCTCCTGCTTCCAATCACACTGATCTGGGTTGTGTTTTCTTTCCCGATGATTGGCGCATCTTGGTTGACCGTAAAGATCGGATGGTTGCGCACACCTATTGGCCTTATCGGAATACCTTGGGCGATTCTTGCGGACATATTTGTTTCTTTGATGCCATCTATGGGAGAAATGGAAAGCCGTGCGGCGAAACTGATGTTGGCCGAATCCTGGCCATATTCATGGGAGTGCTGGAGGTTCCAGATCGGCAAGCTTGATCTCTCGTCTCCAGAGTGCGCCGCTCTCCGCGAGGTCATTGGCAGAATCTCTCGCGGCAATCCTTTGATGGAGCGTACCGTCAACCGCATAGCATCAGGTGAGGCATTAGACCCAAAAGTATGATTCTTGCGCAGAAACATGAATGCGAACGTTACGCCTGCATTCGCGTTCCGCGCCGAAAGTGGGGCGTAACGTTAGATCAGTCATTTCAAACGCAAATCCTCATAATATTTCATCCATCATGCGTGCTGCTTTGTAGGTGACATATGGAAAAAGATATATTCGATAAGATCGAAATTATGCAGGGAGATATTACAGGGCTTGATGTTGACGTGATAGTGAATGCCGCCAACCGTTCGCTTCTGGGCGGCGGCGGCGTTGACGGGGCAATACATCGCGCCGCGGGTCCGAAACTTCTGGAGGAATGCAGGAAACTTGGAGGATGCAATACCGGAGAAGCAAAAATTACAAAAGGATATAATCTGAAGGCACGACATGTCATTCACACCGTCGGCCCCGTTTACAGCGGAAAACCTCGAGACAGCCTGCTTTTGTCGCAGTGTTATTTTAACAGCCTTGAGCTTGCCGCTCAGAATAATTTATCTTCGATAGCCTTTCCTGCAATAAGCTGCGGTGTGTACGGCTATCCTATAAAGGATGCCTGCAAAATAGCCATAGAGACCACATGCAGGTTTTTAAATGAGGAAAAAGGTTCTGTAACAAAGGTCATTTTCATCCTGTTTTCCTCAAAAGATTATAATATATATGACAAATACCTTAAAGAGATATCAGGAGCCCAAGGTAATAAAATTAAATAATTATTGCTTCCGGGTTGCCGTGGCAGTTTTGATATGTTAATAGAAAGTTAATATTGATTGACAAATCCTGTTTCTGTAATTAATTTACAACGGAATCAAGCAACCGGGAAAGATTCCGTTTTGTTTGAGAAAGCTTTTAACGGATTTAATATCTTTAATATATAGAGGAGGATTCAAATGGTTGAGATAACAACTTCGGCTACCCAGCAGATAGCCGAATATTTTAAGGGGAAAACGGCTTCACCTATCAGGATTTTTTTAAACGAAGGCGGATGAGGCGGGCCATCTCTGGCACTGGCTCTGGATGAGCCTAATGATCTTGATAATATTTACGATATCGATGGATTCAAATACGTTATTAATAAAGAGTTTCTGGGAAAAGCAAAGCCCGTTAAGGTGGATTTTCTTCAGGTAGGCTTTAAAATCACATCCGGATACGATCTCGGAGCAGGATGTACAAGCTGCGGCACCAAAGGCACCTGCTGTGAATAGTTAAACTCTTATATCTGCACAAACCGGGCAACACCACATAACGATCGGTGTTGCCCTTTTTTTTAGAGGTTTCCGGTATGGCGCTTATTGAGTACGCTCTTGATGAAAATGTGGCGATTTTAACTTTAAATAACGGTGAAAACCGTTTTAACCCTGATTTTATCCGCGCTTATCTTGATGTTATGGATATAATTGAAAATGAGACTCAGGCTTTGACTCTGGTTGTTAGGTCGTCTCATGATAAAATCTTTTCAAACGGTCTTGATCTTGACTGGCTCCTTCCTGTCGTGCAGAAAAAAGACATAAAGACGGCAAAGGAATTCTTTTATTCTTTGAATGCCCTGTATAAAAGAACACTGATGTCTCCGATGCTGACCGTAGCTGCCATCAACGGGCATGCATTTGCGGGGGGCGCAATTTACTCATGCGCTTTTGATTTCAGATTCATGCGGTCGGACAGGGGATTTTTCTGCGTTCCGGAAGTGGATTTAGGCATACCGTTTTTGCCGGGAATGCTCGCTCTGCTGAACCGGGCTATTCCGAGACAGAAGTTCGAGGAGCTGCAATTTACGGGAAAGCGCCTCACAGCCGCTGAATGCGTTGAGAACAATATCGTTACTAAGGCATGCCATATAAACGATCTTATGAATGAAACACTCGCATTTGCAAAAAGCCTTAATAAAAGAAGGGCTGTAATCCTTGAGATGAAAAAAAGGATGCATGGGAATATACTG
>JAHJRK010000014.1 GCA_018830925.1 Pseudomonadota bacterium | reverse complement strand
TTGCCCGTTTGCCGGAAAAATTGACAAGGAGAGCATAAAAATCTATAAAGGAAGAAGGGATGCTTACCGGGATGGTTATGCCCCGTGTAAAAAATGCCTCAATTTTAAATAGCCGGGGGAATCAGCCGATGACTTTTGATAAAGAAAAAAGCAGACGCCTGGTAGGCTTGTTTTTGTTTGTTGTTGTTCTATACAATTATCCGATTTTATCTCTCTTCAATATTTCAAATACCATATCGGGTATTCCTGTTTTATACCTATATCTTTTTTTTGTCTGGATATTGTCAATTGTTCTGGTTGTCATTATCAACCGATATCCCCGAAATAACGAATTACGCGACATAAGCCGTCGTTCAAAAAATAACCGCAACATTGAAGTGCCGTGAACGGCATAAGGAGCCGCAACAAAATGATCAGAAATGTTATGGTTATTTCATAACGGCTCCTAAAGGACTGAAGCATCATTATGCTCGAGACAGGAACTATTCTTACCGTCTCATTCGGCTATATCGGACTCCTTTTTGCAATTGCTTATTATGGAGACAAAAGGGCGGATATCGGGCGAAGCATTATAAGCAATCCTTATATATATGCACTGTCGCTTGCGGTTTACTGTACGGCCTGGACATTTTATGGAAGTGTCGGACGCGCCGTCAACACAGGACCCGGATTTCTCACCGTCTACATAGGTCCGACTTTCATAGCAATTCTTGGCTGGTTTGTTTTAAGAAAAATAATCAGGATAAGCAAAGTACATCGGATAACCTCTATAGCAGATTTCATTGCCTCGCGTTATGGCAAGAGCACAACACTCGGAGGAGCTGTAACTATTATTGCGGTGCTTGGAATCATACCCTATATTTCTCTTCAGCTTAAGGCAATTTCCACCAGCTATCTCCTTATCAGGCAGTATCCTCTGATTTCAGAACCGGTTCATTTCTCTGAAGTACCGGTGCTTGCCGATACCGCTTTTTACGTAGCGCTTCTGCTCGCGGTATTTACCATTCTTTTCGGAACCCGTCACCTTGATGCTACAGAACGCCATGAAGGGCTTGTGGCTGCAATAGCGTTTGAATCTATTGTAAAGCTTGTCGCATTTCTTGCGGTCGGCATATTTGTCACTTACGGAGTATATGACGGTTTCGGGGATGTTTTCAGAAAAGCCGCAGCTGTTCCCGAATTAAAAAAATTATTTACGATGGGAGAAAGTCCCGGGGCCTATACGGACTGGGGCATATACATCTTTCTGTCCATGATGGCTATCATGTTTCTTCCGCGGCAATTCCAGGTGGCCGTTGTTGAAAATGTAAATGAAGAGCATTTAAACAAGGCCATATGGCTTTTCCCTTTGTATCTTCTTGCTATAAACATTTTTGTTATGCCGGTTGCGCTGGGAGGGGTTCTTCATTTCGGAATTGGGAAAGTGGATGCCGATACCTTTGTGCTCACCCTTCCTATGGCCGAACATAAGGAAGGGCTCGCCCTTTTTGTTTTTATCGGCGGTTTATCTGCCGCCACCGGAATGGTAATTGTTGAGACAATCGCGCTCTCAACCATGATATGCAACGATCTTGTCATGCCGGTTCTGATACGCATGCAGTCTTTCCAGATATCAAAAAGAACCGATTTGAGCAGCATTCTGCTCTCAATACGCAGAGGCAGCATAGTTCTTGTACTGCTTCTCAGCTATATCTATTTCCGGTTCATCGGAGAGTTTTATTCCCTGGTGTCTATAGGTCTTGTATCGTTTGCTGCGGTCGCTCAATTTGCCCCATCCATACTCGGAGGTATTTTCTGGAAGCGGGGGACAAAGGCAGGGGCTTTATGCGGATTGATTGCAGGTTTTCTGGTCTGGGCGTACACACTTGTTTTCCCATCCCTTGTTCAGGCCGGTTTTCTTCCTCAGAGCTTTGTAGCGGAAGGTCCTTTTGGAATAGGGTTTTTAAAACCCTTTCAGCTTTTCGGGCTTCAGAATTTCGATCACATAGCCCATTCTTTGTTCTGGAGCATGCTTGCAAATATTGGCGCATACACAGGAGTATCTTTGTACAGCCGCCCGACTGCCATTGAACATAGCCAAGCCGCCCTTTTCGTGGATGTATTCAGACATTCCGGTGAGACGGATGAGTCTCCGATATGGAGGAGAACGGCATCGGTTCCTGATCTGCGGTCTCTTCTGAGCAGGTTTCTCGGGAAGCAAAGGGCCGACGAAGCTTTTTCCTCATACGCAGAAAAACGGAATATCGACTGGAAAGCCGCTTTAACTGCTGATGCCGGACTAGTAAGTTATGCCGAAAAATTGCTTGCCGGAGCCATAGGATCGGCTTCAGCGCGCGTCATGGTCGATTCGGTTGTCAAGGAAGAACCTCTCGGTATCGATGAAGTGATGGATATTCTGGATGAAACTAGGCAGGTTATCGCGTATTCAAAGGAGCTTGAAACAGCAACCTCAGAGTTAAAAGCCGCAAATGAAAGACTCAAGGAGCTTGATCAGCTTAAGGATGAATTCATTTCAACTGTAACGCATGAATTAAGGACTCCTCTAACTTCGGTCAGATCTCTTGCTGAAATACTTCATGAGAATCCTGATGTAAATCCTGAACAGCACAGCAATTTTACCGGGATAATAATTAATGAAAGCAAAAGGTTGACCCGTCTTATCAGCCAGATTCTGGATTATCAGAAAATGGAATCCGGCAGGATGGAATGGCAGATCTCCCCGATTGATTTAAAAGACATAGTCAATGAAGCCGTTAATGCCACCAGCCAGCTTATTCATGAAAAAAATATCATAGTAAATCTGGATTTACCGGCTACTGTGCCTCTTGTTTCAGGTGACAGGGACAGGCTTATACAGGTAATGTTTAACCTTGTTTCAAACGCGGTAAAATTTTGTGACAATAAGAATGGAAAAATTGATATTAAGATAGTTAAAGAAGATGAACATCTGAGGGTTGATGTTTCGGATAATGGTATCGGTATAAGCCGCGAAAATCAGAATATTATATTTGAAAAATTCAGGCAGGTGATAGATGCTGCCTGGGGGCGTCCCCGCGGGACCGGTCTCGGTTTGACTATAACCAAACGAATTATAGATTTTCACAATGGTAAGATCTGGGTGGAAAGTGAACCCGGTAAAGGGTCCACTTTCTCTTTTACTTTACCTGTATAAAGGCTTATGGCTCTTTTATTTGAGAGCTTTGCATATCTTCAGATCTAACGCTGTGTCATTGTTCTTTTTCTTTGTTTGCCGCATCAATAATCTTTTCAGCAAGCTGAGCCGGTACTTCATCGTAATGTGAAAATTCCATGGTGTAAATGCCGCGTCCACCGGTCATAGATCTTAAATCAGGTTCATAGGTCAGAAACTCTGACATCGGAACATTAGCAATAATTACCTGATTTTTGCCTGCTGTATCCATGCCTAGAACCCTGCCTCTCCGGCTGTTTAAATTCCCCATTATATCGCCCATGTATTCATCGGGTGTTGTAATAGTAACTTTCATTACCGGTTCAAGAAGAACAGGCTTTGCCTCCTGGACTGCTTTTTTAAACGCAATTGATCCTGCAATCTTGAAGGCCATTTCAGACGAATCGACAGCGTGAAAAGATCCGTCATCGAGAGTTACCCTGAAATCGATGCATGGAAATCCTGCGAGGACACCTTTCTGACAAGATTCTACAATACCTTTTTCAACAGCAGGAATATATTGCCTGGGAATTGAACCTCCCACAATAGCATCGACAAATTCAAATCCTTTTCCTCTCGGCAAAGGCTCCATCTGTATCCAGCAGTCTCCGAATTGACCGTGGCCGCCTGACTGTTTTTTATGTCTTCCCTGAACTCTCACCTTTTTCTTGATTGTTTCCTTATAGGGAACTTTTGGAGTATTGAGCTGTGCATCTACATTGAATTTTCGTTTTACTTTTTCGACTATGACCTCGATGTGAACCTGGCCCCTTCCCGACAGAAGGATTTCTTTTGTTTCGGCATTACGTTCAAGTTTTAAAGCGCTGTCTTCTTCCAAAAGTTTCGACAGAGAGATAAATATCTTGTCTTCCTCTCCTTTGACTTTTGATCCAACCGCGAAAGATATGAGTGTCGGAAGAGGTTTCGCGCATTCAAATAATATCTTGCTGCTTTCATCGCACAGCGTATCACCTGTTGCGGTCTCTTTCAGTTTGGCAACGGCTACAATCTCGCCCGGACCGGCTTCGGTTATGGGTTTCTGTTCCTTGCCGGCGATCGCGAGAAGCTGGTTATATCGCTCCCTGGAAGATTTATTGACATTGTAAAAATTTCCGCTCTCCCCAAGAGATCCGGACACGATTTTCATTATTGAAAGACGTCCAGCATAAGGATCCGCGACTGTTTTAAACACGAAGGCGGAAAACGGAGCTTCCGGATCGGGGGCCCGCTCGATTGTTTTTCCTTCGTCATTGGGATCCCTTCCTTTTCTGGGCGCCTTTTCAAGAGGTGAGGGCATGCAATTTACAACCAATTCCATAAGAAGATCGATTCCTATGTCCTTTATTGCGGAGCCGCATATAACCGGGACAAAAGTTCCGGATATAGTGCCTTTTCTCAAAGCTGCCTTGATCTCGTCATCTGAAAGGGCTTCACCTTCGAGGTATTTTTCAATCAGCTTATCATCTGCTTCGGCGATGTTTTCAATAAGGGCTTCTCTTTCCTTGTTTGCCGATTCCATCATATCCGCCGGAATTTCACCTGTTGTTACTTTACCATCCGAATCGTAGATATGCGCTTTCATGGATATGAGATCCACGATACCCTTAAAACCGGATTCAGATCCGACAGGCAACTGAAGTATGATCGGTTTGGGTTGAAAAATATTTGTCGCATTCTTGAAGGTGCGGATGAAGTCCGCACGCTCCCTGTCGAGTTTGTTAATGAAAATAACGGCTGGAAGGCCGAATTCCCTGGCATAATCCCAGGCGAGTTCGGTTTGAACTTTTATGCCGTCAACAGCATCAATTACAACAACAACTCCGTCTGCCGCCTGCAAGCTGTTTATGGTATCGGTAAAGAAATTCTGATCACCGGGGGTATCTATAAGTGAAATAATATTTTTTTTCCAGTTGAACTGATTGAATCCGCTGCTGATACTTATGAGCCGTTTTAATTCTTCCGGCTCATAATCCATGACAGTATTGCCGTCCTCAACACGCCCGAGTCTTTTAATGGTGCCGGTTTTGAATAACATGATTTCAGATAGAGATGTTTTTCCGGAACTCCCGTGACCGACAAGCGCGATGTTTCTAAGTTTGTTTAACCTTTCACTCATTTAAGCTCCTCTCTATATAGTATTTTGATCGACGGTACTTGAAAATACGAACCTTTGAAATATATAGTTTCGATCAAATAAAATCAAGCTCAAAATCCTTTTATTGAAGCTCCCAGCCGCAAGAAGCGTGGAATCTTCGACCGTAGGGAATAGTCTCTGTTTGTAATTTGCTCGCTAACCCAGTCGAACGAAGCGGGGATGCGCTTGCTGTTTCGGTTCAGGCTTATTAATATTTGAGTCATTCAATCCCAGAATCCTTTACACCAGGGAATTTCATGTAAATTAAAAACTCCTTATTCCCTTTAGGGCCAAATATGGGAGAGTCGATAACACCTGCGATTTCTAATCCGGCTTCGGAAAAGCAGTCCGTCAGATTCTTAATGACTTCTTTGTGCAATAAGGTGTCTTTTACCACACCTCCTTTTCCGACCCTGCCTTTTCCAACTTCAAACTGTGGTTTAATAAGAGCTATAATACCCGAACTATTTTTCATGAACTTCATAATGGCCGGAACAACTATTTTTAAGGATATGAACGAAACATCGATTGTAACAAAATCAACAGGCGAGGTAATCACTTCGGATGACATGTATCTTATGTTGGTTCGTTCAACAGGAACTACTCTGGGGTCTTGTCTTAATGTCCAGGCCAGTTGCCCATATCCGACATCGACTGCAAAAACCTTTATAGCACCATGTTTCAGCAGGCAATCAGTAAATCCGCCTGTTGATGCTCCGACATCAAGGCATATCCGTCCATTGACATTGATGCCGAAAGCCGTTAATGCCGCTTCAAGTTTTGTTCCGCCCCTGCTTACAAAAGGAATATCTGTTTCTTTAAGAGCAAGGGAATCCTCTTTTGCGACTAAAAATCCCGGCTTATCCTGAATCCTGTTATTTACGAGGACTTTTCCGGCCATGATAAGACTTTTTGCCCTCTCCCGGCTTTGAGCCAGTCCCTGATCATATATAATAATATCAAGTCGTTTCTTATTTTCAGGCATATATGTTTATATCTGAAATGAGGAGAATTGTTTAGGCATTTTACGAAACCATCAATTTTAAAGCCGAATCTACTATGGCCTTTGAATCAATTTTATATTTGGTTCTGAGCAGTTCCTGCGGGCCGTGTTCTACAAAAAGGTCGGGTATTCCAAGACGTTCAATTTTAAAACCGGAAATACCTTCATCATTCAAACACTCGAGGATTGCGCTTCCGAATCCTCCCTGGCGGATATTCTCTTCCACGGTAATAATGCGGGGAATTTCTTTTGCAAGGGAAGTAATCAATTCTACATCAAGAGGTTTCACAAACCGGCAGTTTACTACCGTAGAATATATTCCGTGTTCCGAAATTAACTTTTCATTTGCCGCTAGCGCATCGCAAACCGATCGGCCGATGGCAAGAATAAGAATATCCTTGCCTTTTGTAAGTATTTCTCCTTTTCCTATCGGCAACGGTTTAATATCCTGTTCTATAGGAACACCAACAGCGGTTCCTCTGGGATACCGGAATGCAATCGGGCCATTATGAGACAGGGCTGTCAAAAGCATACGTCGCAGCTCGTTTTCGTCCTTCGGAGCCATGAGCACCATGTTGGGAAGGTTTCTCAAATATGATATGTCAAATAATCCGTTGTGAGTGGCTCCGTCTTCACCGACAATACCTCCACGGTCTATGGCAAAAATAACGGGAAGGGCTTCAATACAAACATCATGCAATATCTGGTCATAAGCTCTTTGCAGAAAAGTCGAATAGATTGCTACAACAGGCTTAAAACCTTCAGTAGCCAAACCGGCTGCAAATGTAACACCGTGCTGCTCGGCAATTCCTACATCAAAAAATCGTTCAGGGAACAATTCGTGAAATTTTGCAAGGCCTGTACCTTCCGGCATTGCTGCAGTGACGGCAATTATCTTTTCATCTTCTCGGGCAAGTCTTATCATTGTTTCCCCGAAGACTTCGGTGTAAGTCGGAATATTGTTTTTTTTACCGTTACTGTTTCCGGTTTTGATTTCAAAACTTCCAACACCATGAAAATAAATCGGATTTTTTTCAGCGGGGGGATATCCTTTGCCTTTTTTCGTAGTTACATGAAGAAGGGCTGGCTCTTTCATATGCTTTATATTGTTGAGTATATCTATCAGATGATCCATATTGTGCCCGTTAATCGGACCGAAATATTCGAAATTAAAAGCCTCAAAAAGCATTCCCGGGGTTACAAATGCTTTGAATGATTCTTCCGAGCGTTTGGCGAATTTATATACATCGTCACCTATCCTTGGAAGGGACTTTAATAATTCCCCGAACTCTTTCCTGAGATCCTGGAGATATTTTTTTGAAAGTGTCCTGCTTAAAAAAGAGGAGAGGGCGCCTACATTTTGTGCGATAGACATGTCATTATCATTCAATATAACAATAATATCCTTGTCCTTATGAAGATATCCCGCCTGGTTCAGGCCTTCATAGGCAAGACCTGCCGTCATTGAACCGTCTCCGATTACGGCTATAACCTTTGCGGTTTCATTTTTCAGGTGTTTCGCACATGCAATTCCAAGCCCTGCAGAAATTGAGGTGCTGCTGTGGCCTGTTGAGAATGCATCGTATTGACTTTCACATATTCTGGTAAATCCGCAAATACCCTCATGCTTTCTGAGCGTATGAAATTTTTCACGCCTGCCGGTAATAATCTTGTGCGCGTAAGCCTGATGCCCGACATCCCAGATAATCTTGTCAACAGGAGCATCAAAAACATAATGAATTGCTATGGCCAGTTCTACAGCGCCAAGACTCGATGCAAGATGACCGCCGTTTTTTGATACTACATCTACAATCAGTTTGCGTATCTCGGAAGCGAGTTCTGGAAGATCCGAACGGGAAAGACTCTTTAAATCGTCGGGTGAGTTAATATTGCTAAGTATGCTCAACTATAAATTGTCCTTTATATTGAAGCTCCAGCCACGGCGGACCTTCGGCGGAAATGCGCTCGCTGTTTTTTCGGGTCATCGTTCTCTCTCAATAATATATAATGCAATTGCCCGGAGCGGATTAGATTTATTATCAAATGTTTCGAGCGTATGCAAGGCATCCGTTATAAGCTTTTTTGCATGATTTTCCGATCCGGTAATTCCAAGCAGGGCAGGGTAGGTTTTTTTATTTCTTGTTTTATCACTTCCTACGGCTTTTCCTGTTATTGCGGGATCACCTTTAACATTAAGAAGATCATCGGTTATCTGGAAAGCTAAACCAATATTTTTTGCATAAATTTTAAGATGCTCTATTTGTTCCAATTTTCCGTTCCCTAATATTGCCCCTGATTCAACCGATGCTTCAATAAGCGCTCCGGTTTTCAATGAATGGATATCCTCTAATTCTTTCAATGAAATATTGCTGTTTTCAGAAGCTATATCCCGCATCTGCCCTTCGATCATTCCTCTGTAACCGGCAGCAAGGGAAACTAAATGTATAACCTTTAACCATTTTGCAGCATTATTGTTCGTTTGAATCGAAGAAAGGATTTGAAACGCAAGGGTAAGAAGGGCATCGCCGGCAAGTATCGCCGCAGCTTCGTTAAAAGTTACATGGCATGTTGGCTTTCCCCTTCGAAGAGTATCATTATCCATGGCAGGAAGGTCGTCATGAATTAATGAATAAGTGTGTATCATCTCCAGTGCACAGGCTGCAGGTAATACATCAAATTCAGTACCGCCGACAGCTTCTGAAGCTGCAATACAAAGAACAGGTCTTATTCTTTTTCCTCCCGACAAGAGTGAATAACTCATTGCTCTTGTTAATAGGCTTGAATCCCGTGAAGAATTAATGATTTTGTTTAATGCATCATTTATCAGGATATTTTTATTTGAGATGTATGAGTATAAATCAAAACCTGAAAGATCATGGTTGGAATTTTTTAAATTCATTCTATTACTCTCTCGGGAACAAACGGTTTTTCAATTACATTTCCATCCTGATCTTTCAAAAGGAGAGTTATCTTTTTTTCAGTCTCATCAAGCTTTGCAGAACAAAATTTGGAAAGTTTTATTCCTTCCTCAAATTTTTTTATAGAATCTTCAAGGGAAAGGTTCCCTGATTCAAGTTCCTGAACAATTTGTTCAAGTTGTTTCATTGCAGCCTCAAATGTTACTTTTGCCATATCTCATATTTTCCTTTCAACACTGCATATTAAAGAACCTTTCGCAACCATTACTTCTACATTTTGGCCGATATTTACATTATTCGAATCAATTACAACATTTTTATCTGGAATAGTTCTGGTGATGCTATAGCCTCGCTGAAGTATAGCGTTCGGATTTAATGCATTTAATTTTACTGAAAATTCTTTCAATGCATGTCTCTGGTTATTAATAATTATATTTATTGTTATTAGCATATTAGAAAGAATATATTTAATATGTTCTTTATGTTTTATTATATAATTAATTGGATTATTGAATAATATTTTATCATTCTTCCATTCAGTTCGCTCTCTAAGCTGATTTAATATATTAGTTTGTGCTCTTGCGATTCTCCGGGATAGATCGTCGTTTTTAATCATCAGATCCTGAATTTTTTTCTTTGGACTTTTAAGCCTGTTTAACAAAGTATACAAATTGTTTTTATAATAATTATGAAATCTTGAATAATTTGTTTTAAGAGAAAGAGTCAGTTTAC
>JAHJRK010000155.1 GCA_018830925.1 Pseudomonadota bacterium | reverse complement strand
TCTCGGCGACGCAAGCATCTTTCCCTTTTCTGCTACGATCTTCCCCTTGCTTATGACATAGTCAGGTTTGATTATCCGGGGGCCGGGAAGAATAAGCATGTCGGCATATCTGCCGGGAGCTATTCCACCCACGATATTGTCGATCGAAAAGTGTTCCGCCACATTAAGTGTAGCCATCTGAATAGCAGTCACAGGATCAAAGCCGCAATCTACGGCTTTCTGCACAACATATTCCATGTAGCCTTTTTCGATAAGATCCTTCGGAGTAACCCCGTCCGTCACCAGGGCGAGTCTTCTTAGGCTAATGCCCGTTTCTTTTATTTGTGAAATCGTTTCAAGATCCCGCCTTATGCTTCCCTCTCTTATCATGACGCAAAGTCCGAGCCTCAGCCTGTCCGTCACTTCTTTTGCATTTATCGGCTCGTGGCACGACGATATCCCGGCAGCCGCATATGCGGCAAGCTTCTTTTCGCTTGCCCCGGCGGAATGGCCCTCAAGTTTTTTTCCAGCGGCAAGTGTTTCATCAAACGATGCGAGAAGATAGTCCGGATCCTGCAAAAGAGACTGCCAGTACGTTTCGCCCAAACCCAGAACATCTTTTCTCGCAAGAATCTTCCTTATCGTTTTTCGGGGAACACCACGGGTTGAACTGCTTATCGAGACCATCGCGGGAGCGGTTGCGAATATTTTAACCGGCTGATCCTGCAATGAATCGAGGAAATCGAGAAGACCGGCGTATCCTGCGACAGGAAAGATCTCCATAGATTCCGTTACTATAGTGGTAGTCCCGCCCGGTATCACATATTTCAAAAATTCAGATACATTATAAAGCCATGCAATATGAGCATGCCCGTCTATAAGACCGGGGATGATTGTCTTCCCGGCTGCATCTATTACAATCGTTTCCTTACCAATGCCGTCTTCAGGCTCTCCCCCGACATAAGCTATCTTTTCGCCTTTAACAGAAACGGAGCAGTTATCTATGAACTCGCCCGTATAAACGTTAAGGAGTGTTCCGTTTAAAACGACAAGATCCGCCTTCTCTATGCCAAGGGCCGTATTCATCAACTCTTTTGTTTCAGCAATACTCATAATTATCCGCTCCCTTTTGCAATTTTTCCCAAAGCAACTCAATAATCATTCCCGCTTTCCTGACCTCTTCATCCGACTTAAAGCATGAACCGAATTCCCTGAAAATTGCATCATGCCGCAAAGAGACAGACTCAGAATTTATCCCGGCATAATCCACTGTCTTTCTTTCATAAAGCTTGTCTTTGAAGAAATAATTGGCAGGCGTAACTGAAGACGGCCTGAAAGGCCATGTAAGCTTTAAATTTATAAATTCTCTGACCGCACAGGTAAATCCGGGATTCCGGTAAATATCTTTTTCATCTGTTTTTCTTTGAATGCGGTTTTCTGTTTCGGATAAAAAGGCATTTATCAGGGCGGTTTCGGTTATTATAAGTCCGTAGGAATACCAGTCCCGCGAAGATCCGCGGATAATTCTTTTGTAGTTTTCGGAAAGCTCGGTGTGAGAATGGCAGAAATAGATATTGCAGGTCATGCTTCCGTAATAACCAAGCCCCCTGTAATCGACACCGTTGTTTCCGTCAGACTCAGGATGCAGAAGGCATCCGGGGCGTGTCCGTCCTTTTCCGATAAGCCCGATATACGGACAGTGATAGAATTCCGGAAAGGGCCGTTTTTTATTTTCCGCCGATAACAGGTTATTCCCGAACTCAAGAATAGCGTCGATTTCACGCGGGACTTTCACAAACGCCTCTGTTCTTTCGGAAAGCATCCGGCTCAGCTTTTCGCGTGACAAATCCGGAATATTATATAAACCGCAGCATGCGCCGCAGGATAAATTCTCATTTACCTGGCAGAGATAAACTCCGCCGGGAGCAGTTTCATCCATTTCTCATACCTAAACCTTTTTACTGTTTGATCGATAATTTACATACCGGTAAATCCCAGTCAAGATATTTTACTTATTCTTCCCGAGCTTTCAGCTGAGAATTGCAAGAAACGGGATGAAGGCAAAATATCCTAATCCCTTTTACTGGGCTGTCTTCATTCTCCATGGAGAGGGATGAAGAGAGTCGCTTAAGGCCCTGTTGTGATTGTGGATTGCTCAACCGGCACAGGCAATATGTCGCGCATAAAATCCAGCGAATGACGGAATCGCTCAAAATTGAACCTAAACAGCGAGCGCATTTCCCACTGCCTTCCCCTTGCAAAACAGCAGCTTCCGGAGCATTATCCCTTGTTTTTTATGGCTTATCGTCTTGATATTATAAAATATTCGGACTGTAAACTTCGGAAGTGACGAGCATCCCTCAAGTCCTCAAGTACGCTTTTCGAAAAATCCGGAAATCAGGTCAGCATAGATGAAAGATCAGTCAAATGCGCTAATAGTAAATATTAAGGAGGATAGGAATATTAAAAAGTGAATACGGCTATAAATTGTGTTTGAAATGTAGCTATTTCATGATAAATGCGCTTTTTTTCTTGACCCTGATTCAGGTATTGCCTATTATCCATGATATAACTTTATAGTAGCTGTATCGTAATGAAAATCGGGATAAGGAGCCAGCTTTAAATTTTTGACAAAGGTGAGTTATAATAGCGGGCGAATAAAAAATGGACTGGTACATATTCTTTCCTGATTTTTAATTTTTTTTTACAGAGAAGGTGATCTGCCGATCAAAAAGGCAGGCACGGTATTTAAGGCAAACAACTTTACATGAAGGAGGTCTTTGTATGAAACGTTCACTGATTTTATTTGTCGCGTTGTTCGTGTTTATGGCTGCTTCTATCGGTTTTGCTGCTCCTCCTACAGATCCCCTTGGAGTAGTGACCATTAAACCGGGTGAACCCATCCACATTGCCTACTGGTTTGTTACGGCAGGCTCGGATTCCACCCTTGGAATTGATACCAAGAGGGGTGTCGAAATCGCAATAGATGATATTAAGAATAACCTGTTGGGCCACAAAATAAAATTTGATGGCCAGGACAGCGGTTGTAACGCTGAAGGCGGGCAGGCTGCCGCTACCAAGCTGGCTTCTGACCCCACTATCGTGGCTGCTGTTGGTTCCAACTGCTCCAGCGAAGCCAAACCAGGCGCCCCGATCCTTTGGAACGCCGGTATTGCTACTGTTTCTCCTTCCAACACCGCTCCTTATTTGACCGACCCTAAACGCGGCAGTACCTATGACGGCTATCTGCGCACCGCTCATAACGACAAGGTTCAGGGCGCGGTTGCGGCCGATTTCGCCTTTAAAAGCCTGAAAGTTAAAAGAGCGGCCACTATTCATGACGGCAGCGTGTATGCCGAGCAGTTGGCCAATGTATTCACAGAAAGATTTAAGAAAAACGGCGGAACCATAGTCGCTCAGGAAGCCGTTGCTCCGACAGATACCGATATGAAACCGGTTCTGACAAAGATCGTTACGGCCAAACCAGAATTCATTTATTACCCTATCTTTGTTGCTGCTGCCGGCCATGTTACCCGCCAGGTCAAAGAAGTCTCCGGTTTTGAGAAAGTAGCCCTGATGTCTGCTGACGGCGCTTTCTCGGTTGATTTCTACAAGGCAGCCGGCGAATCAGCAGTTGGTATGTACCATTCCAGCCCGGATTTCGAGGCTTTTGGTAAAGTTTATGAGGATTTTCTTCAGAAACACATCAAGAAATACGGCGAGAAGACTTTAGCTCCCTTCCACGCTCATGCATATGACGCGGCCAACCTGATCTTCAATGCCATTAAAAAAGTTGCCAAGAAAGAAAAGGACGGCACTCTCTATATCGGCCGCAAGGCTTTAAGAGACGCCCTCTATGCTACGAAGAATATGAAGGGCATCACCGGCAATATCAACTGCAATGAATACGGCGACTGCGCTGACCCACGCATTGCCGTCTACAAGACAAGTGCAGAAAACGTTAAAACCTTGGTAATGCCAAAAAAATCTTTCTGGAAACCATACTAAAGATTGCCTGAAGAGAAACCCGGCTTTGTTCTTGACAAAGCCGGGTTTCTTATATGTTCCGGGCAAATGGCCCGGACATTCCGAACCATTTTCTATCACTGCCCCCGGGTCTGATGATCATCGTGTAATCAGATTGAGCAGTTGGAAGGAATTTCATGCCGACAAAGTTTCAACGATGGAAAGAAAGCATTACAGCAACTGATATCGTGATGTGGTCCATTGGGTTTGTTCTGCTGGTTTTAATAATCATAGGTTCGATCCTGACTCTCCGCGCGGGCAGATATACTACTGTCCAGTGGTTTGATTTCGTTATTTATGGTCTGGCGCAAGGGAGCATATACGCTCTGGTAGCCATGGGCTACACCCTGGTTTACGGTGTCTTGCGCATGATCAATTTTGCCCATAGCGAAGTCTTTATGAGCGGCCCCTTTACGGCCTATTATGTGGCCGCCTATTTTTATAGAAGCAGTTTGCTTGAAAGCCATCCTTTTATTTGTCTGATTATTGTTTTCATTGTTTCCATGACGATATCAACTTTAATCGCCTTTCTTCTGGAAAGAATCGCCTATCGTCCTTTAAGGAACGCGCCGCGCCTGATCCCCCTCATAACAGCCATAGGAGCCTCATTCACCCTGATGTATCTTTTCCGTGGATTGTATGGCACCGGTTTCCAGGCCTACCCGGTTTGGAAAGTTTTTACAGGCAAATGGGCATTATTTAAAGGGTTGGAAATAGGCAAAATCCAGGTTTTCGTCATTTTTGCGGCCGCACTCGTAATGATAGCCCTTTATCTCTTTATACAACGCACCCGCATTGGCAAAGCGGTACGTTCTGTTTCTGAAGATAAGGAAGCCGCTTCTTTAATGGGTGTGGATATAGACAAGACTATCTCGATCACTTTTATTATCGGTGGCGCCGCTGCCGGAGCGGCCGGGGTTCTTTATGCCCTTGTGTTTAAACAGGTTTTTTTCATGATGGGCTTTATTCCGGGAATCAAGGCATTTACCGCGGCCGTACTGGGCGGTATCGGCAATATTCCCGGTGCGATGCTGGGAGGCCTCCTGCTCGGCTTACTTGAATCCATCGGACCCGCTTTATTCCTTGATGGTTACAATATCGTGGCACCCTATCAACTCAAAGATGCCATTGCCTTTTTAGTGCTTGTATTGGTATTGATCTTCCGGCCCACAGGTCTTCTGGGAGAACGTTTAGCGGTTAAAAAGGCTTAGTCACCTGTAATCGAAAGAGAAGAAATGGAACAAATTCGCGCCATTTGGCGATACGGAATAAAAGTTGGAATTATTGGCGGTATTGTCCTTATCCTGATGTCGTTAATCGGAATAATAGAGGTCTTTACGAAACGCCAGGTCATTGCTGATTTTATCTCGATGGGTCATGTCCTGTATCTTGCTGCGGGTTTATTTGTATGTTACATGGCGGCCAAACGGACAAAACCGGCTAAACCCCTATGGGTTATTTCAAGCAGTTTTTTTGCAGGATTGACAACCACATTTTTTTTGGTGCTGCTGATCATTCTAGGCAGATATATCAATTTGCGGATGATGTTCATCAACGCTTCCGATTTGCTTCTGAATAATCTGCTCACCTTCGGGGTTGAGGGAAACAGCGGAATGCTTCTCCTCTTGTATGTTGGAATGTTCACAGGACTGATTACAGGTCTTTTCTATCTTCTCCCGAATGTCGTTCGCACGGTTATATTATGGTCATTGGCCGGTTTGGTTTTTGCGGGCGTTCTGCAAGACCTCTTCAGGTCAATCCTGACCAATAATTTTCCGGACATTATCAGCGAATGGCTTTTAACGAGCGACGGACTTACCATGAAAGGCGCCTTTGCAATTTTCATTATCATTGCCCTCGTAATCATATCATGGTCAATTAAGGGCGAAGGAATCAAGCAAGGCTGGCAGAATTTGCCGAAGAAACAGCAATTAACATGGAGAACGGTCGGCACCATTATTCTTTTAGTCATTATTCTGGTTGCGCCATGGCGTTTAGGGCTATTTATGAGTGAAGTCCTGACCATTGTCGGCCTCTATGTGCTCTTGGGACTTGGCCTGAATATCGTCGTCGGATACGCGGGTCTGCTGGATCTGGGCTATGTGGCTTTCTTTGCAATAGGAGCCTATGTTACCGCATTGATCACATCACCCGAAATAATGAATTTGAATTGGTCTCTCTGGGCGGCAATCCCCTTTGCTATCTTTTTTGGCATTTTAGCCGGAGTGCTTCTCGGTGTTCCGGTTCTCAAGATGCGTGGTGATTATCTGGCCATTGCCACCATGGGCTTTGGTGAAATCATTCGTCTTCTGGTTCTTTCGGATGCTTTGCGTCCCTTTCTGGGCGGATCTCAGGGTATTGGTAAAATTGCCAAACCGCAGATTCTTGGTTTTGTTTTTAAAGGACCGCAGGAAATCTATTATCTCATTATTGCCGGATGCATGCTGGTAATTTTTGTTTCCTGGCGGCTGAAAGATTCGCGAATCGGCAGAGCCTGGAAAGCCATGCGCGAGGATGAAGATGTTGCCCAGGCCATGGGGATCAACCTGGTATCGAATAAACTGCTGGCTTTTGGCACAGGCGCGGGATTCGCGGCATTAAGCGGCGTCATATTCGGCAGCAAGATAGGCTCAATTTATCCCCACAGTTTCAACATTATGGTCTCCATCAATATTGTTTGTCTTATTATTTTCGGGGGAATAGGCAGTATCCCGGGCGTAATTGTCGGTGCTGCCGCTCTCATTGGCCTCCCGGAACTTTTAAGGGAATTCGCTGAATACCGATTTCTGGTTTATGGAATCGCCCTTGTTGTCATGATGTTGATCCGGCCTGAAGGCCTATGGCCTGAAGAAGCTCATAAACGAGAGTTGCACGAAGGAACTGCGAAAGAAGCAACCGGTTAGCTTAGCCATCGCTTTTATCGTTTATTGTATAAGGAGAAATTACTACGGCACCAATACTGATATCACGCAACACAACCAAACGCTTTGGCGGCCTGGTGGCCGTGGATGGTCTGGATATCGAGATCGAGGAAAAGACCATTCACAGCGTCATAGGTCCGAACGGCGCCGGAAAGACGACATTTTTCAACTGTATCACCGGTTTTTATAAACCCGAGGCCGGTGAAATATTGCTGGAAAATCATTCTCTAGTCGGCCTCATGCCTGATCGTATTGTCCGCCTTGGGATCGCCAGAACCTATCAGAATATCCGTCTTTTTCCCGATTTGACCGCGATCGAAAACGTGTTGGTGGGTATGCACGCCCACTTGAAATCGAGTTACCTTGGTATTATTCTGAATACCCCCTTTGTCAAAAAGGAAGAACAAGATGCGGAAGACGAGGCCAATCGCCTGCTCAAGTTCGTTAATCTGGAAGCAAAGGCCAACATGCTTTCCAAACACCTTCCTTACGGCGATCAAAGACGCCTGGAGATCGCGCGGGCCCTGGCTACGAGACCGAAACTATTGTGCCTTGATGAACCTACGGCCGGCATGAATTCCGGAGAAACACAGGCCATGTGCGACTTCATTCAAAGCCTGCGGGATGATCTGGGAATCACGATCATGCTGATCGAGCATCAGATGCGGGTCGTAATGGGTATTTCAGAGATAATCACTGTTTTGGATTACGGGAAAAAACTCGCCGAAGGCACGCCGGATGAAATCAAGCGGAATCCAAAAGTCATTGAAGCGTATCTCGGGCAAGGAAGTGCTGCTCAAGCCCATTAATATGCCTGGATAAAGGAGTACCTACTGTTATGGCGTTGCTGGAAGTTAAAAATATCCATGTTTATTATGGAAATATTCATGCACTCAAAGACCTCTCACTGAATGTCGACAAGGGAGAGATCGTTACACTGATCGGTGCTAACGGCGCTGGAAAAAGCACGACGCTTAAAACTTTGAGCGGTATTTTAAAACCCCGAAGCGGGTCCGTACTGCTCGAAGGAGATGAACTGACCAGGTATCCGGCCCATCAGATCGTATCCAAGGGGATGATTCATGTCCCGGAAGGACGGCGCATATTCGGCCGCCTGACTGTTCAGGAAAATCTGGAAATGGGAGCTTTTACCGTCAGAGATGAACAGCTTAAC
>JAHJRK010000013.1 GCA_018830925.1 Pseudomonadota bacterium | reverse complement strand
GAGTGTGCCCGCCCCCGGAATTAACTGAAACACGAGAATTGCGGCCACAAAGCTTGCGTAGTTCTGGATCCCAAACACGATTCAATCTCCTTTTTGATGCTGAAGTTTTTTATGCCTCCGGTTTACCCGCCTGTTATTCTCTTAATGGACTCGTAAAAAGTCATATGAGAACGGATTTGAGATTTTTGGGAGATAGATTTTTAAATTACTGAGCGTTAAAAATCATCCGCCTGGGGCGGATGATTTAGCGAAGTAATTTAAAAATCCCCAAAAAGCTCATTAAGTGAGCATATTTGGACTTTTTACAAAACCATTATTCTCTGACTCTTTATCATTTCTTTAACAATTTCATGCTTGGATAACGTTTTGAAAAAAACTTCATCAAAGGCTGACGGAAGATGATTATTTAAAACCTTTACTCCTTCTTCAGTAATACCGCCTTTGGTTGCTACCCTTCTTATCAATTCCGAAAAGCCGATCCCTTTTTCCGTCATAAGTTTTGCGGTGCCAAGTAACGTTGATATCACCAGCCTTTGAGCAACATCGGATTTAATTTCACTATGCTTAAGACCGGCCTGGACAAAACAATCAAAAATTGCGGCAATCATTCCCGGAGCACAGCTTGTAAAGTCAGCTGCCACCTCAAAATCATTTTCCCTGACATGGACGACCCTGCTTATTGCACCAAGCAGTTTTTCAAGGTACTCCATTCTATCCTTTGTCACTTTCGAATTATGGCAAACTAAAGCTATGCCTTCCCTGACTTCTGAAGTTATACTTGGAATGACTTTTGTTACCTGTCCTGGAAACCGGCTTTCGATATCGCTTATTGTGACACAACCTGCAATAGAAACAAGATGTGTTGAGCTCGTCAAATCGTCCTTTATCTCGTCCAAAACATGCAGAACATCCAAAGGCCTCACACAGACGAACAACAAATCAGATTCTCTCGCGACTATCCGGTTGTCGGTCGTGATAGTAATTCCCTTCCATTCCGGCACCAGATTTTCTATTTTCGTCATGGTTCGGTTGGAAATAGCAGTCTCTTCGGCTTCAAGAACCCCTGACTTCAGGAATCCGTTTATCAGCATGCTTCCCATGCTGCCGTATCCGATAAAACCGGTTTTTTTCATTTTAATTCCTTCACTGTTACAGGGGCAGTTCGGTTCCTATCCCCTGTTCACCGGCCTTCTTGTATATCATAATTGCTGTTGCCATATCGTCCAGCGCAATACCGAGGTTGATGCTGATCGTACGCTCCTCGGCTTTCTCTCTTCCGGGTTTCAGGCCAGAAACAATCTCGCCTAAATCGGCATAGGGCTGTGGGGTGTTTTTGAAATAGCCGGTTTTGCGATAGTACTCCATTTGGTTTTTATCATCGGTTGCCAGCTTATCGGCTTGCCTCAACGCATCGCCTTTCCAATATGAATCGAAATCTACAGGAGAAGCAAAGGCTCCCTCAGCAAGCCAATCCGCCTCGATCACCGGGGACGGATTCTTCAGTATCGGGCCGCTTGTAACTACTAAATCCAAACCAACCACCGCTTCCTTCGGGTTCTTTACGACTTCTATATCGACGTTTACAACCTCCTTCATCTCTTCTGCGAATCGCTGTGCTATTTCCGGATAAATATCGAATGCTTTGACTTTGGTAATTTTGAACAAACATGCCAATGCTT
Source organism: Pseudomonadota bacterium (assembly GCA_018830925.1). Classification (GTDB taxonomy): domain Bacteria; phylum Desulfobacterota; class Desulfobacteria; order Desulfobacterales; family RPRI01; genus RPRI01. The sequence continues at coordinate 6,647 of JAHJRK010000013.1, read as the reverse complement.
CAAGATTATTTCTACCCTGAACACCACAGGCCAGAATACCTGCAGAGGAGCTTTCTTTGCGTGCCAGATATTTTGCGGCTATGGCGGTTGCCGCGCCGGTGCGTCGCGCAGTGATCCATGTTGCATCCATTATTGCGAGAGGCAGGCCCGTTTCGGGGTCGTTCAGGATAAGCAGCCCACTAATGTAGGGGAGTTTCTTCTTCTGATTTTCAGGATATCCTGAGATCCATTTCACACCTGCTGCATTCATGCTCGGTATATATGCAGGCATCGCGTGGATGAACGCATCTGCGCGAGTGTGGATTCCGGGTTTGGGAGGCATTTCAACCCGGCCTTCTCCCTTCTCGCGAAACATTTTATTCAACGCATCGATAATATCCGACATCGGCAGATTAAGAGTTTCCACGTCTTTTCGGCTCAAATACAACACTGTGTTCGAGTTCACGGCTTCTCTCCTTTGAGATTTCTGTCCTTTTATTATACGTTCCGCATATCCTATTCGTTTTTCAATCTTACCAGAAGGCCTTCCTGAAACATCCTTGCTACAGGACCGACCTTGCCGTTACCTACAGGCCGGCCGTCGATCTTAACAACCGGAAGCACTTCTGTTATGGTTCCGGTCAGAAATACTTCAACCGCTTCGTAAAGCTCACTTTTATCGAAAAAGCGCTCTTGTACCGGATATTCCTTCTCCCGGCAAATATCAATAACCAGTGACCGTGTAATACCGGGCAGTATATCAGGAGTGAGAGGATGGGTAATCAACATGCCTCCGGATAGGATGAACAGATTCGAACTGCTCCCTTCGCGGACAATCCCGTCCTTTGAAACAAAAATTGCGTCAAAGCATCCGGCCTCCAGAGCCTTCTGCTTCGCAAGCACATTGGGCAGAAGCTGGACAGTCTTTATGTCGCAGCGACCCCAGCGAAAATCTTCGACAGTGATTGCGGAAATGCCCGTTTCCCTTATGGGTGGATTCTTTTCCTCTATCTTTCGGACTGTCATAACCACCTGAACCGGTATATTTGCCGGAAAGGAGTGATTTCTCGGAGAAACACCTCTTGAAACCTGGATATAAACCGCAGCACGTTCTATTTTTGCCTTTGAGAAAAGATCAACAGCCGCTCTTCTGATTTCGTCGATCTGCGCAATTGGGAAATGAAGTTCTTTCATTGAGCGATCAAGCCTGACAAAATGCTCTTTTATGCAGAACATCTTACCGCCATAGCTCGCAATAACTTCGTAAACCGCATCACCAAACTGGTACCCCCGGTCTTCAACAGAAACGACAGCATCTTCTATGGGCATAACGCGTCCGTTGATATAAGCTAATTCAGGCATTTTTTAAAACCTCCCCTGGAAAATTTTATATAAGACAACAGCTCTTTATACCCAAACCGGATAAAAATCAACTTTCTTCCAAACAGAATCTGTTTTAGATGCAGCACGATTCAGGACTGATGCCCACCACCGCCACTAAAAATGTCCATGCTCATTAATATTTTATGATGTACTATAATTGTTTCATCAACAATGCGGCATAAATACATAAACCCCTCTCAGGCACACTCAGCGCGACCAACCTCCGTACTTTTCTTTTCATCATAAGCCAACCCTTTTTGATTACAGTAACGTCCTGCCAGCCAAAGCTTCCAAGATCATTATGATCTTCTATTTCCACTGATAATAAGCAGGGAATTAAAGGATTTTTTTTCTTGACATATATAATTTAGCCTGCTAACTATTAGTATACTAAATATAATTGCTTAAAAGGAAATATTTCCGATGAACGGTCTTTTAGATAAGATTAAAGAATTCACCGCCCGGCACGATATTCCGGTTTTCGGGATTTGTAGGGCTTCTAACCTTGAAAACAGCGCTCCACAGGGCTATAGGCCTTTTGATCTACTTCCGGCGGCAAAAAGCCTGCTTTGCCTGGGAATTCCAGTTCCCAAAGGAATATTCAAGTGCGGGGCAAGGACCAACGCAACCTATTGGAGGGCGGCTAATACTTACTATCGGAATATCGATGCGATCCTGATGCAGCTTGGACGGATTATAGAGGAAACAGGTGATGAGGCCGTTCCTGTGTATGGATGCTTCCCCTATGATGTGAGGGGTAAGGGCGACTTATGGGGATTTCTATCACTGGTTAAAATGGGCGAATTAACAGGAATAGGGAAAACCGGCAAGAACGGATTATTATTCAATTCCCATTATGGTCCGAGGTTAATTCTGGGAGGCCTTGTGACATCAGCCGCCTTACCTGTAATGACCTGGCCGGAACAAAATAATATTGGATGCCCTGAAGGCTGTCATATTTGCCGGGAGAACTGTCCGGTCGGGGCAATTGATAAGAATGGGAAGGTGGACCGGTTGGCCTGTGTCAAATATTCCCAGAAAACTCCCATATTCTCTTATCTCATGAAGACAAAGACATTTGATCCCGCAGACGTGCAAATACTCAATCACGTTACAGGCGTTGATGATCATGCCATGTATACTTGTATCAAATGCGTCTCCACCTGTCCTTATACTGCCTAACTGCTGTTTATAACTTGTAGATTTATATGACGGGAACTATTTTGGAGGATCCGGCAAATGAAAAATGATGACAGATTGATCTATCTCGTTTTTATGGCTCAGCAAAAGTTGAAGACATATATTACCAATGTACTTCTGGCTGAAGGTATCAAAGTAACTCTTGGGCAGGCGGGTATCCTCTTTTTATTGCAGCACCATGACGGACAAACCATGACCGAGTTAAGTAAGGCTCTGGCTGTGGAAAACCCAACTCTCACCGGCCTCATCGACCGTCTCGAAAAGTCGGCCTTTGTAAGGCGTCAAGCAGGTTCAGAGGATAGACGTTCTTTTAACATTTACCTTACCCCTGATGGAATCAAGGAATGCGAACGAGTAAAACCTGTTGTTAAAAGAATCAACGACGAGACGAAGGCTGGATTTACCAAAGAAGAAATTGAAGTGTTGAAGCGCGTCTTACAAAGCCTTATCAAGAAATTTGATAAACCCGAAAAGGTTGGAAATGCCTCTACTAAAAGGAATTGTTCCTCCAGGTAATTTGTAAAAGCAGCCGTACCAGATAAAATTTAAAGGAGATAACCGATGCAAACAGTAGTCTACAGAAAACTGCAGAGCCACTTTCATAAGCATCCTCTGGGATTCCCTGAAACTAAGGATCAGGTGGAATTGAAAATCCTTCAGTGGATTTTCAATGAAGAAGAAGCGGAGATGGCCCTTAACCTGACGATAATGCCGGAGACGGCCAAGATACTTGCATTAAGACTAAACAAGGATTTTAAAGAATTGGTTTCTTTGCTGGAAAGGATGGCCGATAAAGGACAAATCTTCACCCTGGATAAGGGAGGCGACAGAAGTTATATGTTGGTGCCTTATGCTCCTGGGTTTTGGGATTTTCAGGTGAAGAAGATGGACAGGGATTTTGCTGAATTCAGCGAAGCTTACTATGCCCCTCAGGCCAGGGAGATGTTCAGCTCGGCAACACCGCGCATCAGGGTCGTTACGGTGGAGAAAAACATTCCGGCTGTTCTGAAGGTCTACCCTTTTGAATTAGCCTCGCAGATTGTCAGGGAGGCGAAAAGAATAGCCCTTACCGATTGCATTTGCCGCAAGAAGAATAAATTGCTGGGTAAGGGCTGCCAGGGGCCCCATGAGGAGATGTGCCTGCAGCTTTCTCCGGGGGCGGAATTTTATATCGAACGCGGTCTCGGTAGAGAAGTCAGTGTCGATGAGGCAATGAAGGTGATCGAAATGGGGGAAAAGGCCGGATTGGTGCGTACCGCTTGGTTAAATGTGCAAAAAAGGCCCTTTGCTTTTTGCCAGTGTTGCACTTGCTGCTGCCACGGGCTGCGGACGGTCTATGAATTGAAAATACCCAACGCTGTAGCCAAGTCGAATTTCGTGCCGGCAATCAGCGGTGAGTTATGCACCGGCTGTGGGTCTTGTGCGGATATCTGTCCCATGGATGCCCTCACTCTGGATGGTACTGAAAAGGCTGTTCGGAACCCGGGCAGTTGTATCGGTTGTGGTCTTTGCGTATCGTCGTGTTCTGCTGCGGCGATAGTCCTCGACCGCGTTGATAAGGAGCAGTTAGCCATTCCTCCGGATAATCATATCAATCTATTGTTGACCATTGCTCAAGAGAAAGGGAAGCCTCTGCTTTAGCGGGTAGACAACTCCAACTTCAAATATTGACACTAAAACCAAATGGTTGCCAATTCGAATCACTGATTACAAACGAGAAATCACGAACTGGTGATATGCGCGTAGGCGTTGTGGTTGTGGATGGACTCAAAATTTTCAGCGCTTACCGAAAACCATGTGATATTATCATCTTTTTTAAGCTTCTCAGCTATATCGCGCACAATATCTTCTACAAATTTGGGATTTGAAAATGCCTTTTCCGTAACCGCCTTCTCATCAACCCTCTTTAAAACCGAAAAGACATCGCAGGAAGCCGATTTCTCCACAAGCTCTATCATGTCTTCCATCCAAATGAATTTCTTGAACCTTGTGGAAAGTCTCACTTCCCCCCGCTGATTATGTGCTCCTTTTTCGCTTATCTCTTTTGAGCATGGGCATACGGATGAAATGGGGACAATAACCTCAGATATAATATCGGTTTTACCGGATGGATCGTTTGAACCGATAATCCTGCACGTATAATCCATAAGGCCCGGAGCATTACTTACAGGAGCTTTTTTCTCAATAAAATAAGGGAAGGTCACCTCGATATGGGCCGACTCGGCGTTCAGATGATCCTTCATACGGTTTAAAATCACCGCTATATTTTTCAACGACACTTCAGGACGGAAAAGGTGAAGCAGCTCAACGAAACGGCTCATATGTGTCCCCTTGTATTTATGGGGCAGATCAACGTACATATTGATCATAGCGACGGTATTCTGAACGCTGTTGCGCCGGTCAAGAACCGTAATCGGATAACGAATATTTTTTATACCTACCTTGTTGATCGGTATTTTTCTGTAATCCCGCTGGCTCTGAATATCTTTCATTTCCACTCTTATTTTCTCCCGCCATTACTCCGTGGTTCGTAATTCGGCGTTCATTATTTCTCTTAGCCACAAAGACACAAAGTCACCAAGTTTATTTTTTGTGTCTTTGTGCCTTAGTGGCAATTCTTTTCGATCTACAGTCTTCGTTTCACTTCAACAGGTAATCCGTCTTCACATGGCTTAAGGCTCTGAAAATGTTTCCTCTTGCATTTTTATTGCTCATGTAAAGCTGCTTTAAGAGAACCTTGATCTCACACCTTTTAGAAACTTTTGCGGATGGGCAGGGGTTTGCAAAATCCGGGAATCCGTTTTCTGCTGCAAAACGCCTTATGATATCCTCACCTGCAAAGGCAAGCGGCCTTATAATATTCAGCCTGTTATCAAAAAAGGGCTGGCAGGGAGACATGGTGCTTATTTGTCCGGCGCAGCACATGTTCAAGAACAGGGTCTCGATAATATCATCCTGGTTATGGCCAAGAGCGAGCTTGGTGCATCCAAGTTCTTCTGCTATATTAAAAAGCCTTTTTCTGCGCAATCTTGAGCATAAAAAACAGGGATTCTCTCGATTAATTGAGCTGTGGCTCAGAATTCCGTAATCGGTATGCTCAATCCTCAAAGGAAACCCGGCATTACCGCAATAAGCTTCAAGCTCCACGGTGAACCCGCCATCAAATCCGGGGTCAATGTAAACCGGAAACAACTCGTATTCAACCGGGACACGGACACGGCGTTCCGCAAGAAGCCACAAAAGCGTCAAGCTGTCTTTTCCGCCCGACAGACCTATAACAATCCTATCTCCGTCGGATATCATCTCATACCGGTGTATAGCTTTTCCAACAGCCTTGTTCAGCGCCCTGTATGTTTTGCTTTTGATGATTTCGTAAATATTGCTGACTATTCCTTTGGCTCTTGTTCTTGCAGCTTAACCTTTCCGGCCGCAATTTCCCTTAAAGCTATAACAATATCTTCGTTCTTCGGTGCGCTCACAAGATATTCCGAACCTTCACGAATCTGTCGCACCCTTTTTGCTACCATGTTAACAAGCAAAAAACGATTCGGCACTTTCTTTATGCAGTCTTCAATTGTTATTCTTGCCACGATATAACCTCCGTCATTCATTATCGGCTTGATTAAATATCATAATATTTCAACTAGCTCATAATACCTTTTTCCGCCAGGCGCATCCAAAACTATCTCTTCACCTGATTTTTTTCCTAAAAGGGCTCTCCCAAGAGGTGAAGAAACGGATATGCGTCCTTTTTCAATATCCGATTCCTCAGGTCCCACTAGCTGATATTCTATACTTTCACCAGCGTCAATATTTTCAAGAACCACCTTGCACCCGAACACAGCCCGGTCTTTTGGCAGTGAATCCGGATCAATTACATCGGCATTCCCCAGTTTATACATGAGCTCGCCAATGCGGCATTGCAGATATGCCTGGCGGTCTTTGGCAGCCGCAAACTCAGCATTTTCGGAAAGATCACCATGAGCTCTTGCTTCCTCAATCGACTTTATATTCGCGGGTCTTTCAACTTTTTTTAAATATTCAAGCTCTTTTTTAAGAACTTCATAACCTTCTTTTGTAATGGG
>JAHJRK010000154.1 GCA_018830925.1 Pseudomonadota bacterium | reverse complement strand
AGGAAGGAAGGGTGGCTGCTAACGTCACTTACAAGCACGTATGTTTCATTTTGGAATCGAAGTGAGGCGTATCACTTATAGTCAGCTCTTTTCAGGATGTTTTGCAAATTACGGTTTCGGGTGGAATTGTGCTTCTGCTGCCAGTTCGACTGCAATTTGCAGTTGCTTCGATTTTTCATCCGGCCATCCTACAATATTTGCATGTTGCGGTGGTGGTTCATTCGGGACGATCTGCAAATCCTTCGACACTACATTAAGCGCACGAATATCCGCCCGACCCAATAAAGGTTTGCCGCGTCTTGCGGCCACCTCGCAATCACCTATTTGCCAAACGTCCTGATCATTCAGGCCAGCTATACGAAATACCGACGTTTCACCGTTATGGGGATTTGGCATAAAGGCGGCATGCCTGACCGTATTATCAGAAGGTCTGAACCAGTTTTTTTGCAATATAAATCTTGCCAAGGTTTCTGAGGTTTCTATGGGCATCGTGTTTTATAAATAGAGTCTCTTAAGATTCTCAAGAAGAGCAGCAGGTAGCGTATCATTAAAATACTCTGTTCCATGAGTTTTATTCAAGCCGAACAGGCCAGCATAAGTGATCTCATTCCGTCCTCTCACACTGGCAACGAAGATGTTGCGACTACCATTCCGCCATTCTAATGCGATGTCACCATTGGGCTCGGGAGTAAGTTCTGGCATTGGGATGAAAGAGGTTATTGGCAAACTTTGGATAAGTTTTCTCGTTTCAAGATAAGCTTCTTCACTTATTGGGAGCGCATTATAGCCATCCCATCCTTCATCCGAGCATTCTTCGAATAGTTCATAGAGAGAATGAAGGGTTTCTTCTTGTCGCCCCAAAGTGGCAGATTTTTTAACTTCGCGGACTATTTGGTCGTAAAATCTACTCAGTCGCTCAAAATCAGCACCGAAGCCAATTGTCGGAAAATTCATAATGCTAATGCAATCCGTGCAGGTTGTTGGAGTACTCATTTATAGGTCTCCTTAAGTCTATCTGTAATGCTTTTATCGAATATTTTATTTTTAAAATGCCGCAAAAATTCGATGGAATCCCATGCTTCCTTTTCGTCCATGCCTTGCGAATCATACTTGAAAACATCGATGTCTAATATGATGGGAAGGCGAGTTATTTTAATCTCTGGCGCCACTGGTTCGAATGCTTGTGTAATTATAGCATTTGCACCAAGTTGTGGTTCAGGTACGATTACACGTGTTAAAAAACTGCTAACATCTTGCGGTAATCCATCAGGTACTATTGGCGGGGCAGCAAGATAATCAGCGAAATCATTTATTGGCAAAGGGATATTCAGATTATTTATATACCTCAAGGCTACTCTTGTTATTGCTTCAGGGTTCGTGATGTCTTTATAAAACCGCCAAAGCTCTTTTGCCTCATCGCGTAAATCCTTCCATTCTGTGTACGGATGAAGCCTACTCATTGTGAAGCCATCTAAGCGTGCTTGGACAATTTGCTTTTGATCGGCAGAAATATAACGGTATCCATTGACCCGCAGCTTTGATGCCTTTACAGGATCCTCGTCTGGTTTCAGCACAAATGAAACCTCGGACACCCTGAGTTCTTGTCTTGTCGGATACTGATTCTTTATTTTTTCGAAAAGCAAGTCTATAGATTTGACATCAGTTGTGGCAGGCAGCTTTACTCGAATATCAATTAAAGCTTCCGTAATGGGTGCATTTTTCAGGACTGGAACAAGATATTCTTTCAACGTTTCCCCTCGGCGCTCTTTGGCTCTTAATAGATGGATCTGTAAAGTATATACATATTTTTTCGATGACTGTCAATGATGACTCGGCAATAGTCGATAAGTTTGTTTGATAATAATTCAATTTTGAGTTGCTGAATTTTACGATGGGCGGCCTTGTGTGTCAATGGAATAATGACCACAAAATATGATATGGAGTACATATGATTCCGGTGGGGATGTATCTGGATAAGTTGTCACGATTGAATATATTCATGCCATGAATATTCAGGGTCTCAATAGAGTGGATAGTCATTTATTTCCGATTAAAAGAGAGTACGCCCATTAAAATTGCCATAAGCTACCTTACAGGAAGATATTGATAGAAATACCATTCATAAACTTTTCAAAGGCCTGTCTTGGAGGAATCGCCAAGGTTATTAAGGCTTATTGCCTTATCAGGAATCTCAGGGCCAAGAATTTTTTCATTGGAGTCAGGACATCAAAGCATAAGTACATCAGGAGAAACGGGGGAGAGATTGAAGTCCGCCGCCGCGGATCTTCGGCGGGAAATGCGTTCGCTCTTTCGGGTCATCTTTTCCTGAGTTTGCCCACACCAACCATGATAAAAAAAATCAGTGACGCGAATGTGACGATCGTGGCGCCTGACGCGAGATCCGCATAATATGAAATAACAAGCCCCCCGGTCGTTGATATCAGAGCGACTCCAATTGAGACCGCGATCATTGAAACATAACGGTCCGTAACCTGGGATGCAGCCGCACCCGGAATTACAAGAAGCGCCGATACAAGCACAATTCCAACGATTTTAATGCTTATAACAACGGCGAAGGCCAGAATCGTAAGAAAAAAATGATCCAGAAATACTACAGGCATACCGCTTACAAAAGCGACTTCGCTGTCAAATGCCACAAAGAGCAGTTCCTTGAAAAAAAAGTAGCATGCAAAAAGAACTATTGTGCCAAGTACTCCTACGACAACGATGTCGGTGCGGGTTATTGCAAGTATATTACCAAAAAGATATCCGAAAAGATCCGTATTATATTTGTCGGACAAGCCGATGAAGATTACCCCAAGAGCCATGGCAAGCGCAAAAAAGATACCTATTGCAGTATCCGTACTGAGCCTTTCCCGCCTTCCGACATAACCTATTGCATTTGAAACGATAACCGCGAAACCAAGGGCTGTCAGGGTTGGGGAAATTCCCAGCAGTGAACCAAGCGCAACTCCTCCAAAAGCCGAATGAGAAACACCGACTCCTATAAAAGAATAACGTTTCAGAACTACAAAAAAAGAGACGACAGCAAGCACTATGCTGAGGATAATTCCCGCAAGAAAGGCATTCCTCATGAACTCAAAATTAAGTATCTCAATCATACATCCTCATGTCTCATGTGGCAGGTTGCACATTTTGAGTCGTGAACCATTATCTTTAAGTCCTTTCCAAATACCTTTTCCATAATTTCATCTGAAATGCACAATTCCGGCTCTCCATGATAGTGAACCTCAACATTAAGGCAGGCCACCTGGTCTGCATGAGAGGTTATGACACCGATATCATGAGAAACCATAATAACAGATAGTCCTTGCTCATCCCTCAATTTTGCCAGCAAAACATAAAAATCTTCCTGGGCAACACTATCGACTCCTGTCGAAGGCTCGTCAAGCATCAGCAGTCTTGGGTTTGAACAAAGAGCTCTGGCAATATTTATTCTCTGCTGTTGCCCTCCGGACAAAACGCCAAAAGGCCGTCCGGCATGTTCAGCCATGTTGACCATGGAGAGCATGTTGAGTGCAATCTCTCTTTCTTTGCGGCCTGGCCTGCTGAACAAGCCTATCCGGCTGTACATTCCCATCAAAACAACATCAAGGGCTGTAACAGGAAATGACCTTTCCGCATGTGATATCTGGGGAAGATATCCGACATCAAGCCTTGCCTCTTTTCCGGGTTTCTTTCCAAACAGGGATACACTTCCCCTGTCAGGCTGAATAAGTCCTATAATTACCTTCAGCAGTGTCGATTTCCCGGCTCCGTTCGGGCCGACTATGCCGAGAATTTCACCTGCACGGCAATTCAGAAAAATCGATTTTAATACCCACTTGCCGTTATAACCGACCCAGACATCGTTCAGTTCTGCAATAACAGGATTTCCGGAACCCACTTCCCGCTTACTCAAAGCATCCCCTCCTGAAGAACCGCAAGGTTATATTTCATAATATCAATATAGCTTTCCCGCTCTTTTATCCCCGGCCCTCCCATGGGATCAAGCATCAGAACTTTAATCCCGGCCTCTCTGGCTATTACTTCGGCGACTTTCGGATTAAACTGGGGTTCGGCAAATACGGCCTTTACGCCATGTTTTTTAATGTTGCCGACAATATTTTTTATATCAAGAGGCGTAGGGCTTTTCCCGGGAACGGATTCAATCACGCCAACACTTTCAAGACCATACCGCCTCGCGAAATAGTCCCATGCGGGGTGAAAGGCCACGTACTGTTTTATTTTAAACTTCCCTGTCTCCTTATATATAGTCTGATCAAGCCTGTCCAGTTCGGCTATATATTTAATACCCCTCTCTTCGTAGTACAGGGCATGTCCGCTATCAACAGAGGCAAGGGCTATAACAATTCTTTTCACCATAGATTTTGCTATTTCAACATCAAGCCAGATATGAGGATTGGCAAATGTTTCTTCAGAATGCGGCTTACCGGCTTTTTCATCATGATGGTGTTCTTTTTCATGGATAAGGTCAACTCCATCCGACAGCACAACCTTCATGAGCCTGCCGCCGGAGCTTTT
>JAHJRK010000153.1 GCA_018830925.1 Pseudomonadota bacterium | reverse complement strand
TTCCTCTGTCCTTTATCCTTGTTTATTGTGTTTGTAAAACATGAACAGGGACATATGCTTCCCGGAACAAAGCTTGAATTTCTGGTTGAATCACATTTTATAATGGCGGGAGCAATAGCTCTTTTGTGGCCGTTTGCTTAATAATAGACGAATACGCCAAAAGAAGGGGGTCGTTCAAAGCCCTCAGGCTTTCGTCTCTCTTGCCGCATCTTCGGGATTAATACGCCATGTAATAAGGGGCGAGAAAAAGTAGAGAAGCATGTATAAAAACGAAACGTATCCGAAATAGGGGGTAAAGACGAACAGAAGAACGAAAAAGCTTAACCGTCCAAACCAGGGGTGGCGGCCGACAAAGCGCCCAAGATGAAGGTACCTTATGGGATATAGATTCATAAAGACCGCAGCGGTTATAAGGGTTACAAAGCAGAAAATACCCCAGAAGTAAATCATTTGGGGCTCATCCGATACGCTCTGGTTGAACATAATAAGCGGCGCCGTAACAAGCAATGCAGCCCCCGGAGTGGGCATTCCCTTGAAGAAACCCGGAATAGGATTTTTATCAAGAGTGAAATAGACAAGCCTGGCTATGCCTGAGACGGCATAAAAGAGCGTGGCAAAAACTATCGGCATATTCAATACAAAAACATTCTGGGAGTCCGAAAGTGTTATGTAAAATATCCATGCAGGAGCGACGCAAAAACTGACTGCATCTGCAACGTCATCCAGGATACTTCCAAGACTGATTTTAGCCGGACGGTCATCTATCGGCTCGGTCAGCCCCAGCTTGCGGGCGAGAGCGCCGTCAAGCTTATCAAACAGAGCTGCGCCGATAAGAAAAAGATAAGCCTCTTTTACCCGGCCCTGATAAGCAAAAAAAACAGCAAGAAGTCCCATTACCGCATTCATGACGGTCAGTGAATTAGGAAAGAAGGAGAGGATTTTCCTCCTCAGATGATCATCATCATCACAGATATCATCAAGGCAGCACGTTCCGTATTTGCGGCAGTAGCCTGCTATAGAGCCGAAATTGATTACAAGAAATATTATCTCGATAATAAACAACGTGCGAAGCGGGAGGTTTCCAAGCCATGAAACCCAGGAATATAATATTGAACCGGAGTCGGCCGGAACATAAAAAGCGTGCGCATACAAAAGCGCTCCGACAGGAGCGGCCACAATAGTGCGAAGTCTTGTGAATTCGCTGAATTCCGGCTCCTGTCCTCTCTGTATTGCAAATCCGCGGATGAAATGTGCAAAATTATCCCGGATCAGGACAATCACGCACAAAATAAGGATAAAAATGGCATGAAGCAATTCAGGCCTTGTGTGCCCGGGTGAAATAAAAATAAGACGCCACATTACACCCACCGCAATAAGAGGAAAGACAATAGAATAGACAATTTTATCCATTATCCGTTCAGCAAGATGCGCAAAAGTGAGATTAGGGCTGAACCTCGCAGCAAACCATCCGTCAACAAGATCAAAAGACATCGATACAAAGAGAAAAACGACTCCCATTGTATAAAGAAAAGGGCTGCGCGTCCACATGACTGCAATGGCGCACAACATTCCCAGAGATACAAGCGGAAGCCGCCCGTATACGAGAATCGCTGTAACCTTTTTTGATATCTGTTCTTTGTCCGGCATGATATTCTTGTTTAATTCCGACGGTTATTTAAAAAGCCTGTCATAATTGTGATTAGGAGTCGTTACGAAATAACTGTTACATTTCTGACCATTTTGTTAGGAGCCGTTACAAAATAACCATTACATTTCTGACCATTTTGTTACGGCTCCTTATGCCGGTCACGGATTACGGCTCCTTATGCCGTTCACGACATTCCAATGTTACGATTATTTTTGGACGACGGCCTATTATTCGAACTGGTCGGATATTAGATAAAATACACCGATATGTCAAGGAGAGCCGGATATGCATCCTCTCAGCCCAGCCTGCTTTATCCCTTCAACAAACAGCCCGGCTGTTTTATTGCATATACTGTGCTCATAAACGGCTCCGCTGCGTTCTAACCCTCTTATCTTCCCGTCATGAAGGAATCCCCTGAGGAGATTGATTCCCACCTCCGTTCTGTTGCTGGTGTTAATCACCTTTTTTGTAAGAGGTGAAGGTTCTGGTATTTCAACACTGCTGTCTTTCAGGGATTTCATGAAATTCAATATTCTCCCGAGCCTCAGAAGAGTGACCGACTGCTTTCTGCTTGTCGTATGGGAAACAGGGATAGCGCTTGAACGCATCAGGGAAAACGTTTCAGGAAGTATTCCCAGTTTATCGCAGAGTCCATAATCGGGACTACCCGGTGAAGGATAGAAAATTGAAACTCCGGCAAGAACCCTTCTTTCTGCAAGGCAAAGAATATCCGAAACGGAATCTTCCGGGCTCTGAAACGGAGCCCCGGCGATAATATACCCCACCGCGTTAAGGCCGTATTTTTCCGCAAACAAAAGAGCCTTGTCGAAGTCATCCCTAATATCGGGTCTGCCGAATCTTCCAAGCTGTTCGGAAGAAAAAGAGCCGAGGGAAAGATTTAAGGTTTTGAAGCCGGCCTCTTTCATGAGACTTACTGTCTCTTCATCAAGAGATGAAGGAAAGAGCCCGTTCATCGCCCTCAGCTCTATTCCTGATTTTCCAAACCTTGTTTTTATACCATTTAGAAGTGTTATAAACCATTTTCTGTCCATGGCGAGATTTTCATCTTCAAAATCTATAAAGGCAGCAATATTTTCATATACAATCTTTTCCAGTTCCCCGAGAACCGATTCAACACCTCTTCTCCTGTATTTCATGAACGACGAAGCGCCGACAGAGCAATATGAACATTTCATGGGGCACCCCCTGCTTGCCGAAATAACGGCGCTTGCCGCCTTCCCCCTCCTGTAAAAACCCTGCTTTAAAAGACTGGTTGCGGGAAAAGGTTGGTTGTCCAGGTTATCAACCAGAGTGGGTTCATTTATTTTTATGCTGCCGTCTTTTTTACGGAAAACAAGCCCGGGTATTAAATCAAGGCTTTTGTCGCCTTTTACTGCCCTGGCAAGAAGCGGCATCGAGACTTCTCCTTCACCGCGGATTGCGTAATCGACCGCTCCGTTTTCCATTATTCTCTCCGGAAGCGCGGTAGGATGGTGGCCGCCAAGCACTGTTTTGCAGGAAGGGCTGAAGGCTTTCACAACCTCCGCAGTATGTAAAGCATAACCGGCATATGGAGTAAACAGGGATGAAATGCCGATAAGCCATGCTCCGGTTTTTGCCGCCTCTTTCCCTATGCGTTCAAAGCCATATCCAAAATGCTTAAAATTATTGAAAAGCGCGAACGGGGATATGTCTTCTTTTCCGTAATATTCATAAAGATAGGCCATCTCTTCTGGAATTTGAAGTTTGCGGGATTTTGAAGTTGCAAGAGCGTCGAATATCTCAACCGAAAAGCCTGCATTCTGCAGAGACGATGCTATGCAGGCGAGACCGTACGGAATCGTTCTTTTGGCTGTAAGATAAAAATCCCTTACCGGGGGTTGTACAAGCAGAATGTCCGTCATATTCAACCTCGCGGCCTTTAAAAAAGGAGAGATTTTATTATTGTATATGTCAGGAGCGGGCCCGGAGCCATGGCAACGGCCAAAGCCACAAGAAACGAAAATGAAAATATTATCAAGAGATTTGAAAAAAAGCTTGCAAATCACTTAACATGGTAGCTAATTTACCTTATGAAAAATAACGGCTTCGTAAAAAGCCGCCAAAACTTGCTATAAAAGGAGACTGCCTTGGAAAATGATAAAACAAAAACTGAAATACCTTATGATCTAAGGCAATGCATAGCCTTTCACGGACATCTCTGTCCCGGCCTTGTCTATGGATACCTTGTCGCAAAAGAGAGCATAAGACTGCTCGGCCTCAAGCGCTCGACAGATGAAGAGGTAGTGGCCGTCTGTGAAAACGACTCATGTGCAATCGATGCCCTCCAGGTCATGCTCGGGACGACCGCGGGAAAAGGGAACCTGATAATAAATGATTACGGCAAAAACGCATACACCATTGTGAACCGCACAAAAAAACAGGCCTACAGATTCTCAAGAAAAACAACCTACATTTATGCCGGTAAACATAAGGATGAATTTGAAGCGCTTGAAAAGGCCGTATCCGCAGGAACCGCAAACGAGCAGGAAAGCCTCCGACAACGGCTTTTAAAAGCCATAGATCTTTTTTCGAGGCCTTTCGACGAAGTCTTTTCGGCAAAAATGTCAGAGGCCCCCGTACCACCATATGCGTCTCTTGCGCCTTCAGTATCATGCGCGATATGCGGTGAGATGACCATGCAGACAAAGATGCTTTCAAAAAAAGACGGCGAGTTCATCTGCATACCCTGTTCAAAGAACAATAACTCAAAATTGACGGCTTCGTAGAAGGTCAAAAAGTATTCTGATGAACAAATTCACGGATCTCCCTGCGCTGCGGAGCGGAAGAGATCTTTGCCGGATATCCGAGAGGAACAAGTGCGACAAGCTCGTATCCTTCGGGCACTTTTATAATCCCCTTTGCCTTGTCATGATCGAAAAGCCCTACGACAACCGTCCCAAGTCCAAGGTCCTGTGCCGCAAGACAAAGGGTCTGGGTAAAAAGGCCAAGATCAAACATGAACCAGTCTCCGAATTTTGTTGTAACAATATTATTGTAAAATCCGGAACTCTTCAGCTTGCCGCAAACCGCAAGAAGGAGAGGCGCCTGTGTAATTGCATTTGTAGCGGGATTTTTCGGGAAAATCGACTCCTTAAGATTCTCTTTTATTTCCCTGTCTCTTATCACTACAACTTCCCAGCACTGGGTATTTGCCCACGAAGGAGACCATCTGACGGCTTCAAGTATTGAGCTTAATACTTCCTCCGGAACATTTTTTTCTTCGTATTTCCTCACGCTCCTTCTTGCCTTTATAACTTCCATAAGTTCTGCCATGCTTTATCCTCCTGATATTATGCGATTGTATCATTATTTTGGTATCTCATCTTCCCTGTGGCAAACGCAATCCTTCTCTCCGCATTCATCACAGACATATTTTACAGGCTCTTCCGGCTTGTTTCTTTTGGAAGCAAGAATCCTGAAAAGAAAATATATGGCTACAGCAGCAATCAACCCGGTGAGAATTCTACTCATTTTTTCTCCCTGTAAAAAGAAGCGGCTGACCCGTTGCCGCTCCCCTTATTTTATCAGGAGCCGTTATAAAATAACCATTACATTTCTGACCATTTTGTTACGGCTCCTTACGCCGTTTTTGACATCAAGATGACTACTTTACTAATTTACAGCGGCTTAAATTGTATTACATTGCATTTCTTTTCCGATTTGCCGTCAGTCCTGACCTTCAATCCTGAACAGCCACAATATACCCATTTGCCGCCGCATTTCGGGCAAATTTCAAAGACGCATCCGACGTGATGAAAACCTCCCGGGAGGACATTGCATTCGGCGCACCGTACCGGCTGCCCCCTTGTAAAGACCGTCTCTGTTTTTTTCTTAAAAGGCAGGGGGGTATAATCCGCACCATCTATCCTGATACTGCTTTTGATGCAGGACGAAGCCCCTTCCGTTTCTTTACCGCAAAAAGCACAAATTGCCAATTTATTTTGCCTATTATTCCATTAGAGTAAGTTCATCCAAACCGGCCTGCTTCAAAAGAGAATCTTTTTTACCGCCTTATTCAATATGATGGATAATTTTAACCCCGCCGGGTCTCTGGTAGTAATATTCAATGAATTTGCCTTCTTTATCAAGAACTGCCGTAAGAGAAAAAGGCTTCTTACCGTTTTTATATAACCTCCCGGCAAAATTCGAAGTGGTGGAAAATCTCAGGTCCCCGAAAATTATCAGGTTCTTTTCTCCCGACTTTTCAGTTTCAAAAACAGGATATACGGCAAACCAGGCGTAAGTATTAAAAATAGATGCATCCTTTCCGAATTTATCGAACATCTCTTTTCCGGCCTTATTGAACCTGCCGAGAAAGGCAACCGGTTTTCTGTCAATAAGCTTTACGCCTGCAAAACCGTATTTTTCTCAAGATATGTTTTTATTCCGAGATTGATTGCCGGATAGATAAATATCCATATAATCCCTGTCATGGCAATTGTTTTTTCTCTCTTTTTGTCAATAAGCGAGATAAAGAAAATAATTGCCGAAACAAGAGTATATAAAGGGTCAATTATAAAAACGGATTCAAAGGAATATCTCCTGTTTGTAAACGGATAAAATACCTGGGTGCCGTATGCTGTGACAAGATCAAGGAAAATGTGCAGGAAAATCAGCGACAACGCTGTTACAAAGCCCTTTTTTATATTAAATGACTTTATGAATAAGCGGAAGGTAAAAACAAGAACAATAGCAAGTGTTATTCCTCCGGCAAGAGAGTGGGTGGCGCCCCTGTGGTGAATAAGGTAAAGTTCAGGACCGAGTAAACCTATAATATTGTCTATGTCGGGCAGAAGCGCAGCAATGATGCAAAAGAGCATCATGTGCCGGTCATTTTGATAACTCTGTAAAGCTCCTCTTCCCAGAGCCCCCGAAGTCAAATGAGTTACAGGATCCATTAACTATTCACTTCCCCATAAAACTCAATTGCGTCCATAATTGTTTCCGGATGGATACTCTCTACCATTTTGCATAGTGTTCTTCAGTAAAACCCGCGACATTTTTCAATTGCCAGGATTCTATGCCGTCCGTCAATCTTCCCTCGAACCTCCCGAAAGGCTGGTGAAACCTGCTCGCAATCAGGCCGATGTTTATATCTGCAGCTCTTTCACCTTCCGGATAAAAGAGAAGATTGACTCTGCCGTCATTTGATGTGATTTCCCATGGCTTAAGGAGATCTAGGTCGCTGTACTTAAAATCAACAACATCGGTTTTTATCATTCTGCCGTTTATCCAGAATGCGTTTTCAGTAAAACCGGTTTCATTGACTCCCTGAACAAGATTGAAACCGATTCTGTTTCCGGACACATCGAAACCGCCTCCCGATGCCCAGTTCCAGAAGGTATTTCTTGCAAGATACCCGAAGGTATAATCCAAAACGCCTGATGATTCTTTTTCGAATATCTCCCATCTTTTCCCGTCAAGGCTGATAAAACCACCGGCAGGAATCCCTGCCTCTTTATGCGTGTAGTTAAACCCGCCAAGCCCGACCCGTGTTGTACAGCAAAGAGGTTCTGCCGACTTTAAAAAGTTTAACTCCGCCTGCAATTTCCCACCAGCCGAAATTTTTGCATGAATATTTTGAGGCTGGTTGGTAAAATCAAGGGATGTATTTCCGTTTTTAAAAGAGGCGGAGCCGTTCCGGGAAGATCCTGTAAAGAGGCCTGCCTTGCCGAATGGAAGAATAGCTTCCATCTGTTTCATCCTGCCTGCCCTGCGGTCAAATATATAGGTGAACATGTTGGTCATGTATCCGAGGTTGACTATGGCCGCGCCGAATATGACTTCATCGTTGCAGACGCCAAGATACTGCCATCTCTTTATCCGGAATCTGGTGATGAGGCCTTTTAAGAGGCCTTCTTTTTTATCTGTTCCGTAAACTCTGAAGTCGGACAGATTGAAGGATTCTACAGGAGAGCTGCGTATGCCAAAGAGAGGCCGTCCTTCAGGGCCGATGAGCTTTGTTTCCTCTTTTATGTTCATGCGGATTTCTCCTTACTTTTTTCTCTTCTTTCCTATTTTTTCTCCCAATGCTTTACAAAGCCTTTTCTCCTTACTTTCCATGCCTGCTTTGCTCAGATAACTTTGCAGAAAAAGCTTCCATGAATCTCCCGGCCAGGGGGCATGCCGGAACAGGGCTCCAAGATCATGGACTGCAACAGAAAAGCTGGATAACCCGAAATGCATTTTTTCAAGGTCAATAAGCCGGACGTCGGCAGAGCCGTTTTTTTCTGTTTTAACGAAAACATGCTTTCCGTAAAGGCAGCTGTGCTGAAAGCGGAAAAAATGAATCTTTGCGATCATGTCCGCTACCGGGCCTATTATGCTTTTTATATCAAAGTTTTCATTTTTGCCTGCTTCCGTAAGAAGATCGTCGAGATTCCGGTAGCCGTTCAGGAAACACACAACCAGAACAGCCTGCGCTTTACCCTTTAGCTTCCGTTCACCATAGAAGAGGGGTTGAAGGGTGGGAATATTACGTTTTTCAAGGCGGCATATATTTTTGTATTCCCTGGAAAAAGTTGGAGTTCCCCTTAAAGGGTGAAGAAGAGATCTGAAGGTGTGGTTTTCCTGGCGCTTTATTATGATTTTTAACGGTTGCCCGTTTTGAAGCCGTATTTCATGAAGAACGATGCCGCTCCACCCGCCCCGGCGGTAATTCGGCTCTTCGATGAAATGCCCCTTCAAATCCCACAATGATTCAAAGGAGCCAAGACCATTGAGAGCCAATAATTCCCTTTCATTTTCCGAATGAAAGATTTCCTTAAGTTTCATTTGCTCTTGATATGTTTTTACGCAAAACGTATATCCGCCACATGGAATAATATTTTGCAAAATCAATAAGCCCCAGGATATTAAAACCGGCTTCGCGGAACTCGGATTCTATTTCCTGCCTGTTTGCCACAAACCTGTTTTTGTATTCCTTGTGGTCTCTTTTAAGCTCGAGCCGTTCTCTCTTCCATGCCTTGTAATTGCCGTCCACCCAGAGAGATAAACATACCGTGTCCTTTGTAACTCTGTGAAATTCCTTCAGCAATGCCAATCGGTGATCTTTTTTTACGATGTGATGCAGAAGGCGCATGCAGAATATGGAATCAACCGCATCCGCTTTTAGATTGATACTGAATGCGGACGTCTGAAAACATGATATGTTTTTTACTGTGGCAGGATCAAGGAGCTTTTTTGCGACCATTATCATTGAAAGGCTGTAGTCAGACGCATATATGGTTCTGCCCGGTTTTTCACATAAGAGGGGCCAGAACCGTCCTGCACCGCAGGGAAGGTCAAGTACAATGGCCGGATTTCCGGCGATGGCCAGGGCCTTTCTCGCTATGCTCTGCTCCCGGATGTTTGACAGTCTGCGCCCTATACTGTCTTTATGCTTTTTGTAATACTCAAGGGAATGTTTTGAGTCGTATTTCCCCGAAAATTCAAGAGTTATATTGCTGTCATTCATTGTCTATTTTTCATATATTTTGATTTGTTATAACGATAAATAAGATATTCTTTGTATGGCAGACGGATGAAAAGAAGTCAACATGCATGGCGGTGAGTCCTTTTTTATCCATTTTTTATCCTGGTTGACAGAACGGAGTCATTTTATGTATTTATGAAAAACAACTCTATAATAAGGAGGTAAAAATGTCAGGTCTAAACAAGGCAATGATTATAGGCAGGCTGGGTAAAGATCCTGAAATACGCTATACAACGGGCGGACTGGCTATTGCCAATTTCAGCATCGCCACATCCGAAGAGTGGAAAGACAAAGAGAGTAACGAGAAGAAAGAGCGCACCGAATGGCATCGCATCGTTGCTTTCGGCAAGCTGGGTGAAATATGCGGCGAATATCTGTCGAAAGGAAAACAGGTTTATATTGAAGGCCGTATTCAGACAAGGTCCTGGGACGACAAAGAAGGTAACAGAAAATACACTACCGAAATAGTGGCCTCAGATGTGCAGTTTTTAGACAGGAAAGATTCGGGTGATTCGTCCAAAAAAGCCCGCCATCATGATGACGATGCCATGGAGCGTGATATTCCCGGCCCCATTCATCATGACGCTAAAGATGATGATATCCCATTCTGATGACAGGGTTAAAGGTTCAGGGCAATTAAGGCAAGAAAAAACGGGCAGATTATTAATCTAAACTGCCCGTTAATGTCGATAGAAGTCATAAGAGACAGGAGGATATCAGGTTTTTTTCTCTTCCTCGATTTTTTCAGGATCTTTTTTTTCAGGTTCTGTGGCTGCACCCCTGAAATTTTTTATTGCCTTACCCAGACCCGATCCTATTTCAGGAAGTTTGCCGGCTCCAAAAATAATCAGAACGATGACAAGTATAACTATAAGTTCCTGCATTCCTATTCCAAACATACAGCCCTCCTGTTTATATTATCCTTTTTATTTCAGTTCGAGCAGAAGCTGCAAGAACTGTTTCTGGTTTATGTGACGACGAAATATAACACCGGCCTGTATGAGTGTCAATCAATTATGGCAGGAAGGCAAACAGGCGCAAGGTTAGACCTTTGCGTAACATCCTGTTTATGGATAGGGCGGAGTATGGGCTGATATAAGTTATTGAAGCTTCCCTCTGCTTGCGGCTGGGAGCTTCAATCGAACTGCGAATCACGAGGAGTTTTTTTATTGTCAGATAGCTTATGTTCATGTTAACTTGATTTATAAAATAATATAATTGATAGGATGTGATCTTATGAGCAGCAATTTCAGGCCTTACGGCCTGCCTTTATTGATAGGAAGCCTTCCGGTTGATGACCATCTTC
>JAHJRK010000152.1 GCA_018830925.1 Pseudomonadota bacterium | reverse complement strand
TTTCTGAAAGAGCGTAAGACACCCGTCCACAACCTGCGGGTCATACAGAACACCCCTGTTTTTTGAAATTTCGTCCAGCGCTTTGTCTATGCCAAGTGTCGGCCTGTATGGTCTGTAGGAAGCAATCGCCTCAACAACATCGGCAACGGCCATTATGCGGGCCTCCGGTATGATATCGCCTTCTTTCAGCCCTCCCGGATACCCGGAACCATCCAATCTTTCATGATGCTGAAGCACGATCAGGGCGATAGGCCTTGGAATATCTATATCTTTTAAAATATTATAGCCTGCCTCGGGGTGGATTTTCATCAGGCTGTATTCTATTTCACTCAATCTGGCGGGTTTGTTCAGAATATCGGCCGGCACGGATATTTTCCCGAGATCATGGATCCCGCCCGCCAAACGAATTACCTCCGCCTGATTTTCAGAAAGGCCCATCTCTCCTGCAATAGCTGCGGCCAATTTAGCTACCCGTTTCTGGTGATCTGCCGAATAGGGGTCCTTTGTTTCGAATACGAGATTCAGTACGGGAACTTTGAAATGAGCCAGATGTTCCCCGCAAAATTTCATGATCTCCCCGGCCGAGGGATTTTTTCCGGGCTTTGGAATTATAAATGCTTTGGGAACTTCGCCCCCTTTGGAATCCGGCACACGGATAACTGCTACTTCAAGGACATCGGGATGCCGGCTAATGATGTTTTCTATCTCCTCAGTAGAAATGTTTTCCCCGCCGCTGATGTTAATATCTTTTTTGCGATCCATAATAAGCTCTTTCCTTTTTTGCCCAAGATATGGGAACATACCGTCGTTGTGGCCAACAGGTCTTCAATTAATTATTTCATTATTTAAGATGCCAGCCGGGATGATGTCAAGAACACAATCATAGAGCTTTGTATAACTCAAAAAAGCAAATTCGAATTTTTTCCCCAATCAATACTGGAGCATTCTGTAGATTGTGACACACAGGATAACAGCCCCGATTACAAGAGAGAATATAAGCTGGTCTGTGCTGAATTTCAAATCAATGCTTCCGTCTCTGGTTTTTATCCGAACATCGTATTTCGTACATCGAACTTCGAAGTGCGAAATTCGAAATTCGGCTTTTATCGATATTCGATGTCCGACATTCCATCTTCGGCTTTCAATCCTTATCCAATCCGAATTCGGTATGGAGGACTCTGACTGCAAGCTCGGCGTATTTTTCCTCGACTACGCAGGATATCCTGATTTCAGATGTGCTTATCAGCATTATGTTGATATTTTCCTTTGCAAGAGCTGAAAACATTCTAGCTGCAACACCGGAATGATTCTTCATTCCAACGCCTGTAACGGAAACCTTCGCAACATTCTCATCTCCGAAAACAGCCTCGGCTCCGATCTCCCCGGCAATCTTCTTTTCAATTTCAAGCGCCTTTTTATAATCCGACTTCGGAACTGTAAAAGTAAGGTCCGTCATCCCCTCTGCGCGGGTATTTTGAATTATCATATCAACCAGTATTCCCGCATCTGCAACCGGGGTAAATATCTTTGCAGCTATCCCGGGCTGGTCAGGAACTTTTTTCAATGTTATGCGGGCTTCATTTTTGCTGTGTGTCACGCCGGACACTACAAGGCGTTCCATGCCGGAATTTTCATTTACTACCATGGTTCCCTCCTCCAGTGAAAAAGATGATCTCAGATGCACAGGAACATCATATTTTTTTGCAAATTCAACGGATCTTATCTGAAGAACCTTTGCTCCAAGGCTCGACATTTCAAGCATCTCGTCATAGGATATTTTATCAAGTTTTCTGGCTTTTTTGCATATATTCGGGTCGGCTGTGAATATTCCGTCCACATCGGTGTATATTTCGCACATATCCGCATTAAGGGCTGCGGCTACTGCAACAGCAGAGGTGTCCGAGCCACCCCGACCCAGCGTTGTGAGATTTCCGTACGAATCGCTTCCCTGAAAACCTGGAATAATAACAATTGTCCGGTTATTCAAAAACTCTTTTATACGTTTGGCGCCGATTCCTGCAATTCTTGCGTTTCCGAAATCACTGTCCGTCAGAATTTCAGCCTGGTGTCCCAGGAGTGATACGGCCGGATAGTTCATGCCTTTCAACATCATGGCAAGAAGGGCGACCGTAGTCTGTTCTCCGGTTGTAAGCAGAACGTCAAGTTCACGCTTGTCGGGAGCATAAGCAACCTGGTTTGCCATCTTGATAAGACTGTCTGTAACACCCGACATGGCCGAAAGGATCACGACCACGTCATTGCCTTCATCGAATGTTTTTGAAACACGCCTCGCTACGTTGCGGATACGGTCGATATCCCCGACCGATGTTCCCCCGAATTTCTGAACAATCAAACTCATTTCTTTTCTTTCCTCATCAATCAATATTTTCGTAAATCGTCGTTAGTGAATCGTGGTTCGTTGTTCGATCAACTATCCACGATCCACGATTCACTGATCACAGCTTCTTTATCAGCTCTGCGGCTCTCTCTCCATGTGCAGTCATGCTGATTTTCCGTGTAACATCATCTTTTATTTCAAATTGAATTGCCGTGTAATCCGCCGGTAAATCATTTATCAGTAAACCGGGCCATTCGATAGCAAAGATTCCGAATCTGTCAAGTATTTCGTAAAGGCCGGTTTCATATATTTCATCTTTTTCTCTTATACGGTACAGATCGATGTGAAACAACGGAATGCGTCCGGGATATTCATGGATAATAGAATAAGTCGGGCTCGTGATGTAATAATTTTCAGGAACGTCAAGTCCTCTTGCAAGCCCCTGGACAAATGATGTCTTTCCGCTTCCAAGCTCTCCGGATAGACTTATCATAAATTTTGAGCCAAGCCTCCTGCCGATTTTTTCACCCAGAGACTGTGTTTCTGTAAGGGAGCCGGACATTATCTCAAAGGCAGAAAAAGGTCCGCACGGGGTAAATGGTGCCATCATTTTATATACCTGCGGAAACTTTTCCCGAATGAATCCCGATTTGCACCGGTATTGATTTCAGAACATCCGATGCAAGAAAGCCGAACGGCCCCATACTTTTTGCAAGATCGTCTCCTGCTGCTCCATGAATGTAAACCCCGGTGCGGACAGCCACCTCCGCCTTATATCCCTGAGCGACAAACCCGGCGATAATGCCTGTAAGAATGTCTCCCATGCCTCCCGACGCCATGCCGGGATTCCCGGTCGGATTTATAAAGATACTCCCGTCCGGATGCGCAATAACTGTTCCTGCTCCCTTGAGAACAAGATGAACATTGAATTCCTGAGCAAAATCGCGGGTGCAGGAAATTCGGTCTTCCTGAATCTGCGAAATATTTTTTCCTGTAAGTCTTGCCATCTCACCGGGATGCGGTGTTAGAATAACGGGGACTTTGAGTTTTTTAAGCAAACTGGTCTCCCCGGCAAGAAGGTTCAGGCCATCGGCATCCAGAATAACAGGCAAAGACAAACCGCGGAGGATTTTAATAACCAGTTTTTTTGTGGAAGGATCTGTTCCAAGTCCGGGGCCTATTGCAAGGCATTTCTTGCCGGCAAGATTATGCATTATGGCTTCAAATGACGATTCGGAAAGGAACCCTTCCGTATTTTCAGGAAGCGGACATGTCATGGCTTCAAGAATCATCGGCTCTATAACCGGATTCAGGCTTTTCGGCACGCCAATGGTCACAAGTCCAGCCCCTGCCCTCATTGCCGCCATCGCAGTCATTGCCGCAGCCCCGATTTTCCCCGGGGAGCCCGCAACAATAAACAGATGGCCGGTGGTTCCCTTATGGGCATCTTTCTCTCTCGGTTCAAGATACGAGCTTATTATTTCATCCCCAAGCAGGTGCTGTTTCGGTGCGATCCTGTCTGCAATTAACGGCGGTATGCCTATATCAATTATTTCAACTTTTCCGGAATATCCGGCTCCCGGGTAAAGATAATGCCCTGATTTGGCATATCCGAAAGTTGCCGTTACACTGGAGCGTATTGCCTCTCCGCAAACCCGGCCCGTATCCGAATCAATCCCCGAAGGGATATCAACCGCCATGACAGATTTTTTCAGGCTGTTTAAGAAAATTATGACATCTTTGAGATAACCTTCAATATCCGATTTCAAGCCGGTTCCGAATATAGCATCTACCCATAAATCCCTGTGGAGCATGGAAATCCGGTTATCAAGAAAGGTTTTACTGTCCGGTATTTCAATAACAGGAACTTCAAGCGGGTAGAGAAGTTTAAGGTTTGCAAGAGCATCACCTTTCACAAGAGAGGCTCTTGAAAGAAGATATACATTTACATCGATGCTTTTCTGGGCAAGGCACCTTGCAACCACAAAACCATCACCACCATTATTGCCACGCCCGGCCAAAACCCCAATTTTTTTAGCGCCAATACCGGGAAATCTCTCGAGGAGTATATGCGCAGCACCCCTTCCCGCATTCTCCATAAGAATTCTGCCGGGAAGACCGAACTCAATGGTCGCTTTATCCATCTCCCGCATTTCGCCTGCCGTGACAATATACATACTCTGGTTCCTGATCTCTGGTTCGTTGTTCGTACATCGAACAGCGTACTTCGATAAAAGCCGAATTTCGAATATCAAATTTCGCACTTCGAAGTTCGGTGTTCTATGTCCGATATTCGATATTCGATGTACGATGTACGATATTCTCGGTTCACAGCTCCTTTATCAGAGCAATCATCTCCCTGACAGCCCTTTCCATGCCGACTAAAACAGCTCTTGAGATAATGCTGTGTCCGATGCTGAATTCCTTTATTTCACCAAGCCCCTTAAAGGCCTTTATTGTCTGATAGCATAATCCA
>JAHJRK010000001.1 GCA_018830925.1 Pseudomonadota bacterium | reverse complement strand
TCATAATAATGAATTTGTCGAGACGTTCCGGATGCCGGACGGCAAAGCTTAATCCCGCCATTCCGCCGAGATCGTGAACACACAGGTGGGCGCTTTTCAAGTTAAAGGCATCAAAAAAATCAAGGATAAATCCGCGAAGAAAGTTGAGATCATATAGGGCGGTTTCCGGCTTGTCTGATTTTCCGTGTCCTGGAAGATCCGGCGCCAGCACATAAAAATGTTTTGACAGCCCAGGAATCAGATGCCGCCAAAGAAGACTGCTCGACGGCCAGCCGTGAAGAAGGACAAGCGGCGGATTCGCCTCGTTTCCATTGATCATGGTATGTATTTTCAGTTTGTTTTTTAAGGTAACATATTGGCTTTCCATTTTTTCCCTCCTTATGTTTTTAAGATGTGCTGGCCGGACGGCCAACCAATCACGGGTTAAAAATTTTTCTTTATCTGTCCCTGCAAAGTAGATCAACAATGGCGGTTTCGATGCCCTCCCAGATGATCGTATTCCGGCACAAGTCAGGTTCGGTTAAAAGCTGAAGCCCCATGCCGTCGATGATTCCGGTAATGATGGCAGCCAAAGTCTCGACCGGAAGAGCGGGGGTGATCAATTTCTGATCTCTGGCTTTTTGAAGACAGGTTTCAAGTGCTTCCCTGAATTTACCGTACAGTGCTGCCAGTTCATGGTTTACAATCTCACTGTGTCGTGCCACGGCAAAGCCTTCATAAAAAAGGCTTAGAAAATCAGGATCATTTTCCATTACACCACGCAACAAGTCAACAATCCCTTTTGCGTATCCTTCGGGCGTTGTGTATTGTTCAAACACGGATGCGATCATGGCAATGCTGACTTCCATGTTTTCCTTGATCACACGGGCCAGCATTTCATCCTTGTTTTTAAAGTAATAATGCAAAAGACCCCTGGATACCCCGGCTTCTTTGGACACAAGACTGATGGTGGTTCCCATATATCCGTTTTGCGCGAGGATCGTTCTGACTGCACTGAGAATTATCTCGTCTTTGGGATCTTTATTTAATACCGGGACCATGGTTCCTTTAATTAATAATATCTACCAGTTAATGAAGTGACCACCCGCGTGTTGGCTGGACGACCGTTCAGACAACAGCAGGGCAATTATTAGCTGTCAAATATTTTTTAACTTTCCGGGCAGTATTGGGGACGGGGCAACATCTGGTAGAAGGTGAAGTTCCCGGTTAGGGGCCTTTAAAAAATGACCTTTGCAGCTCTTCCCCTTTTATTACGGCTCCTTATGCCGGTCACCGCATTTCAATGTTACGATTATTTTTGAACGTCGGTTCAATCGGTTCTCATTGTTCTCAGCTTTGCAAGCTCCCATATGTAATCATACAGGTGAAGGCCTTTGCTTGCCGCGATTATCTCGCCGTCTTCGACACCTATCTCGGAAGACATGTATTCCTTTAAAAGCTGTATCGCCCCGAGGTTTGCGGGAAATCCGTTCCATAAATCCCAGGATCTGAAATAGACCATGAAATGCAGTTTTCCATATCTTATCCTCGTGTCGATGCCTCTTAAGCACGGCGGATCTCCAAGATAGAGAGCAGAGGGATCTCCGACAGTCATATATGCCTGATTTGTTCCGTGCCCGTCTTCTTTATACATTCTTATAACCTCGGCTATCTGGCTCTCAAGGTATTGCCCGTAGGTATAATCTTCATTGGGGCTTTTTGCGGAAGTCATCAGATATGGAAGGTATTCTTCAAGGTAACCTTCTGCAACGGGATTGGGTATGTTCAATGCATGCGGTATGTCCGGAATAAGCGGGCGGACACCCGGATATTTAATATGAACCGTTACATAATCAAACTCGAGCCTCTCCTGGCCCTCGAAGCTACCTCTTTCGATTACATATTTATGTCCATGGTCTATAATGTGATATACACACTGAAACCAGGCATCCGGAATATCTCTTGCCGCTATGGAGACAACATTTAACATGGCACATCCGCAATATCATTTTATATATCAAGCATTCTTACATCAAGCGCGTTGTTTTGAATAAATTCCCTTCTCGGCTCAACTTCGTCGCCCATTAGTATGGTAAATATTTCGTTGGTATCCACCGAATCTCCTATCTTCACCTGTAAAAGGGTCCTTTTTTCTGGATTCATGGTTGTTCCCCACAACTGTTCCGGGTTCATCTCTCCAAGACCCTTATAACGCTGAACAACCATCCCTTTTTTAGCCTCTTCAAGGATAAATCGGAGCAGTTCATTCTTCTCATCTATCTTTATTTCTTGCGGCAAAGATTCTTTGCTCTCTTTACTTGCTACATAAAAAGGCGGCTTATCATATTTGAAAATATTCTGGCCTAAATTTATACATTTCAGGTAATCTGCGGAATAAACAAGCCCTGTTCCTATCTTGATTTTTTTTGTTTCATCCTTTTTCAGGCCTTCCGACAACATTTCATCAACCATGCTTTCCGGGTATTCAACGATCAATTCATAAATGCTTCTTTCCGGATTCCAAAGCACTTCACCTGTTTTATATTTTTTTTCTTTCAGGATATTCTTTATCTGGGTCATCTTGTTGATGTCCTGCAGAAACGACTTATCCTCCACGCGGTTAATTAAAAGCGTTTCCACTAATTCGGATTTTATGCCGTTTCTGTTTAACCTGACTAAAACAGATGAATATTCGGACAGGTTTGCAATGAAAAGATAGAGGCCCTGGTCGGACATGGGCTTTTTGTCATCGCCGGTCAACAGCCTGTATTGCTCACAAAAATGTCTTGAGGCATAATCATTTAAGGCGTGTTCATCTTTGAAATACTTTTCACTTTTCCCTTTGCCGATTCTCAAAAGAGGTGGTTGTGCTATATAGAGATATCCTTTCTCAATAACTTCCGGCATCTGTCTGTAAAAAAAGGTCAGAAGTAGCGTCCTGATATGAGCTCCGTCGATATCTGCATCGGTCATGATGATAACTTTATGGTACCTGATATTATCTATATTGTATTCTTCTCTTCCTACTCCGGCGCCTAGAACTGTGATTATGTTTTTGATCTCTTCGCTTTTAAGGATCTGATCGAATCTTGCTTTTTCTACATTCAGTATTTTTCCCTTTAAAGGAAGGATCGCCTGGAATTTTCTGTCCCTTCCCTGTTTTGCACTGCCCCCAGCCGAATCTCCTTCTACAAGGAATATTTCTCTCTGTGCGGGTTCCGAATTCTGGCATTCCGCAAGCTTGCCGGGAAGGGTTGCATCTGCCATCAAGCCCTTGCTTCTCGCCATATCCCTTGCTTTTCTTGCTGCAAATCTTGCTCTTGCCGCATCAATAGCCTTTGACAATATCTTTTTTGCAATCGCAGGATTTTCTTCAAAAAACATCGCGAGCTTTTCATTTACAAGAGACTCGACAAGACCCTTTATCTCGCTGTTTCCAAGTTTTGTTTTTGTCTGCCCTTCAAACTGCGGATTTTTAAGCCTGATACTTATAACGGCAGTCAGCCCCTCCCGCACATCTTCACCGCTTATTTTTTCCTTGAGATCCTTTGGAAGATTTCCGTTTGAGGAATATTGATTAATAACCCTTGTCAGTGCCGTCTTAAAACCTATAAGGTGAAACCCACCCTCTATCGTATTAATGTTGTTTGCAAAGGAGAAGATCTTTTCTGTAAAGGTGTCATTATACTGTATTGATACCTCTACCAGAACATCATTCTTCTTTCCCTCAAAATAGACCGGTTTATGCAGTGCAACCGTATGTTTATTCAGATACTCCACAAAAGCTGTTATCCCGCCTTCATAGTAAAAATCTTTCTTTTTTTCGGATCTTTCATCTTCAATTTTTATCCGCAAGCCCTTATTTAAAAACGCAAGCTCTCTTAATCTTTTTTCCAGAATCTCGAATTCAAAATTATCACTGTTTAATATCTCCGTATCGGGTTTAAAATGAATTTTTGTGCCGTTTTTTTTCGTCTTGCCGATTATTGTAAGCTCGCTTACTTTTTTTCCTTTTTCAAAAGCCTGGTGGTATATTTCCCCGTCCGTATATATTTCAAGATCCAGCCTTGCCGAAAGAGCGTTGACAACCGATACTCCGACCCCATGAAGACCGCCAGAAACCTTATATGAGTCGTTGTCAAATTTTCCTCCCGCGTGGAGTTTCATCATGACAACTTCTGCGGCTGGGACGTTTTCCGTCTTGTGAATTCCGACAGGAATACCCCTTCCATTATCTTCGACGCTGACGGTGTTATCCGTGTGTATGGTCACAGAAATTAGATCACAGAAACCCGCCATAGCTTCATCAACGCTGTTATCAACTATCTCATAAACAAGATGATGAAGACCCTGAACATCAATATTTCCGATATACATAGAGGGTCTTTTTCTTACCGCTTCAAGACCTTCGAGTACTTTTATGTTGTCTGCTGTATATGTGTTGTTGTTTTCTTCTTTCATATTCTCATCGGCATTATAACGCTCAAGAAGTTTTTGTTTTTTTCTCCCTCAATAAGACACGGGCTTTCGTTGTCTATAAGAAGTATGTTTATACTTTCGTCATCAATAACATTTATGGTTTCAATAAAATATCTCACATTAAAAGCTATCTCCATGGGTTCAGAATTATAATTTATATTCATTTCCTCCTTCGATTCACCCAGCTCCGGATTTGTGGAAGAAACCAGCAATTTTCCTTTGTTGAACCCGAAAACAACACCCTTATAGCTATCCGATGTAAATATGGACATTCTTTTTAACATCATTAAAAACATTTGTCTGTCAAGTTTTAATGAAAAAACCTCTTTTCTGTTTATTATATCTTTATACTCCGGAAAATTTCCCTCAAGCAGCCGCATAATAATTGTTTCATTATCTTTTTTTAATACAAAATGGCTCTTATTATAACCTATTTTTATATCACCTTCCTGCTCGAGAAATTTTCCGACATCACTCAAACCTTTTTTTGAAATTATTATTCCTGTTTCACCGGGCAAAGTTAATCCGGCTTCACAAGCATAATCAACTTTTGAAAGCCGGCTCCCATCTGTCGATACCATTCTCAATTTTTTTATACCCTTATCTTCAAGACTCTCAAAATATATTCCATTTATATGCGCTCTTTTTTCTTCCGATCCACCCGAAATAAAAACCGTTTTTTCAATCATTTTTTTAAATACTGCTGATTTCATATCAAAATAAGTGATATTTTCAACACTTGGAATATTCGGAAAATCCTCCGGATTCATTCCAACCATCCGGTATTCGACATTGCTTTGATTCATTATTTCAATCCAATAATTTTCTATTTCATTTATATATAATTCAGCGTTTGGAAAATCTCTGACTATTTCAAACAACTTTCTCGCGTTTATGGCCACCGAGCCTTCTTTTTCAACTAAGGCTGGATAAACCCCTTCAAAACCGGTCTCAAGATCGGTTGAAACAATACTAATTCCGGATTTTACTGTTTTAATCAAAACAGATGTAGTAATAGCTATGTTTGTTTTTCTTGAGGATATAGACTGAATCTTTGAGAGCACATCCACAACATCAGTTTTTTTAATTCTAATTTTCATAATTAATTCCTTTTTTTTATAATAAATAAAGAAAGGATATGTAATATAAATTGTTAATAAGTGTAATAAGTGTTTAATGTATTAATTTTACACTAAAATCAATACATTAAAATTTTTAAAAAGCACAAAAAAAAGTTTTATAAAAAAGCAATTATAAAGAACTATAAAAGAATTGTTTAAAACAAAAAAAGTATCAACAAAAAACTGAGTAGAAATAAACAATCAGGAATTTATCCATTTATTCATATCTGAAACAACAGTTGTCCAGCTGGCGGACACCCTTAATTTTATAAATTTTTTATATAAACTATCTATTAAAATA
This sequence comes from Pseudomonadota bacterium, assembly GCA_018830925.1. Taxonomy (GTDB): domain Bacteria; phylum Desulfobacterota; class Desulfobacteria; order Desulfobacterales; family RPRI01; genus RPRI01. The sequence continues at coordinate 2,985 of JAHJRK010000001.1, read as the reverse complement.
TATAGTGATTCGTAAAGAAAAATTTTTTCAACCACAAAGGCCTCGATGTCTTTTTTCGATTCTATAAAACCAATATCGGGGGTTTTCAGGTTGGACAGTCCCAGGTTTTCTCCGGTTACGGTAAAACTCCACTCTTTATCTTCTTTTCTATATAACAAGTTTAATTCTTTAACAAAGGCACCCTTTTTAAGAGAGAGAATACCCTCTTCAAGACCGGCATCTTTACCTTTTATTGTTACTTTTTCAACATCATTATTGGCTTTTCTTTCCAGGACTATCTTGTTTCCGATCTCAAGAAACTCTTTTTTATTATCGAACAAATTGTCCGGATCTGTATTGCCTATGTAAAACCAGAGCCAGGTCAGAAATTCACCACCCAGGAAACCATACTTGTAGTATGTCAATGAAACATCGAGCATCATTACCCCGTGAAGTTAGTAGGAGATAAGAAAGAAAGAAGGTCACGCTCTTTCTCTGTCAGATCAAGTAAAATATCTGCTTCAGAATAAGGAAAAATTTTAATCAAAGATTGATTAAACGATGCAGAAAAAAGTATTTCCAACTCTTCGCTTGCAGACTTGTTGCTTGAAAAAAACCAGAGCATTGCTTTTTCGTAATTCCAGACAACGTCATAAATATTCGGAACAGCCGGCATCCTGAGAAAAAGAGCATCTATTACATGTTCTTTTACAGCTTTTTTTTCATTTGCGGTTAAATAACTCCTCCCGCTTTCTTCGAGTCTTTTAACCGCTTCAATATAAAAAAATTTTCTGATGATCTTCGGTGACACGCTTTTTTTGTCAATTCTTAATGAAAAGACAAACAACGCGTCGATAACAAAGGAAGATCCGTTAAAATTCGGATTGAAATGATTATTAAAAGATGTCCACCCTGTATTTTTATTAGAAGGATCGTCAACGGTTTCCCTGAAGGAGTGTTTTACCAAACCCTTTTTAACCGTATCGAGAACAGGCTCTTCAATTTTGCCCTCGACATAATACCTGTTTATAGATACAGTAGATGATAATAAACCCATAGATTATTAATAACCACAACTCTTTGTCTTTAATGAATAAACACTATATATTGTGTAATACAACTATTAGTCTGTATATATATTGATTATTGTAAATTAACAAGAGATTTTAAAAACAAAAATGAAATTTTTAGCCGATTTGCATATTCATTCATGCTTTTCATTGGCAACATCGAAAAACACTGATGTTGATAATCTCTGTATTGCCGCAAGAAAAAAAGGAATCACGGTGCTGGGAACAGGAGATTTTACCCACCCCGGATGGTTTTGGGAATTAAAAAACAAACTTGTCCGGACCGAAGAGGGTCTTTATAAGCCGAATAAGGCCGTTTCCTGTAAAATCGATAAATTGATTCCAGAATCATGCGGGGGGATAACACGTTTTATCCCGACCTCTGAGGTATGTAATATATACAAGAAAGGGGGGAAAACCAGAAAAATTCACAGTATTATATTATTGCCGGAACTGTCTATGGTTGAAAAACTGAACCGGAAGCTGAAGCGACTGGGAAAAACTGAATCGAACGGGAGACCGATTTTTACCTTTGATGTGGTTAATATGCTTGAAATGGTCTTTGATGTTTCAGAGAGGGCGATGTTTATTCCAGCCCATATCTGGACACCCTGGTATTCGATCTTAGGTTCTATATCCGGTTTTGATTCAATAAAAGAATGCTTTGGGGGTTTTTCAGAATATATATTTGCAGCAGAGACCGGATTGTCTTCAGATCCCGCCATGTGCCGGAAATTTACAGGTTTGGATAAAATAACTCTAATATCAAATTCTGATGCCCACTCGCCATTAAAAATAGGCAGAGAGGCAAATATTTTTGATACAACGCTTTGTTATGATTCAATAATAGCGGCAATAAAAAGCGGCAACCCGGAAGAGTTTCCCGGAACTATCGAATACTACCCTGAAGAAGGAAAATATTACGCGGACGGACACAGAAATTGCAATCAGTCTCTACTGCCGGAAGAAACGGACAAATATGGCGGGATATGCCGGGTATGTAGTAAGAAGATAACAATCGGCGTGCTCCACAGAATTCAGGCGCTTTCGGATAAATCAAAAAGGAAAGCGGCAACTTTGGAATACTTTAAGACAATACCCCTTTTGGAAATACTTTCGGAAATTTTTCAATTGCACCAAGGCTCAAAAAAAATAATGCATTACTATAATAAACTGCTGGAGCAATTCGGGCCGGAGCTTCATATGCTTAATTTCACAGGCATTGAAGAACTCAGGAATTCAGGTATTCCTCTTCTTGCGGAAGCGATAGCGCGAATGAGAAAGAACGAAGTCATGATTACACCCGGTTTTGACGGAAAATATGGAAGAATAAAAATCTTCCGGGAAGAAGAGATTAAAAAAAGAACTGTTAATAAAAAACGGCAAGCCTGATTAAAGATAAAAAAAGTGGGCAAAAGTGGGCAAAATGGGGCATCTGGTATATAGCCGGTTTTATAACCGCAATATATTGATATTTAATCCGATTTTTATATTTTCTCTTGTAGTGTTTAAAAAATTATGTATAATTTAATATAATTTGGTGGAAGTGGATAGAGGATAAAACAAACGGGTTGTTGCTTTGGGATCTGGGTTGAGAGAAATGTCTGATAAATTATTCCTACAGACTGCATGGAAATCGGCGCTGACCGGGATTTGCTCTGTTCTGTTGATGCTTGGATCCTGCGTTTCTTCTTTTGCCGTTGGCGATATATATAAATTCATAGATGAGAACGGAGTGGCCCATTTTACAAATGTGCCGACAGATCCGACATATCAATACCGGCTGTTCATTAAAGAGTTTTCAGCAAAAAAACAGTTTCGCATAAACTCATATTCACCGGATAAATACGATGACATGATTACAGAGGCTTCAAGGAGGCATGGGGTTTCGTTTCCCCTGCTTAAAGCCGTGATAAAGGTTGAATCCGATTTTAAT
>JAHJRK010000151.1 GCA_018830925.1 Pseudomonadota bacterium | reverse complement strand
GTTTACATGTACGTTTCAACAAGGATAGTGGAGCTAGTTTTAACCGGGCTCAGCCAGAGAAAGGCCATTATTATCATATCTCCGAAGTGGGAGGAGATATCCCGGAAAATTCTCGAAGAGATCGTGCGGGGAGTCACCTTCATCAAAGGGCAGGGCGCCTATTCGGGGAAGGATGAAAATATCCTGTATACGGTTGTCACATTCAGGGAACTTCCACGAGTCAAGGAAATAATCCGGGAAGCGGATCCCGGCGCCTTTGTTGTTGTGCATGAAACCCTTGAGGTTATGGGACATCGTATAGGAAATCAGCCTCACTGGTGACGGGATTTTATACTTTTTACTTTGCCGTCATCTTCGGGAGGATTCATATGGCAGGCTTTTTTTCCGGGCATGATTTTACTCCGAACAGGATAGAGCTGGCATTCAGGGAGGCTGAAAATAAAAAAGGCTTTATAAATCTTGCCGGGAGCAATCCCACTTATGAGGGACTGATTTTTCCTCCCGATATTTTAAAAAAGGCTGCGAAACCATACTGGAACAAACGTAGATATAGTCCTGATCCGAGGGGACTTTCTTCTGCAAGATCTGCCATATCCGGTTATTACGGAAGGCGCACACCTTCCCTTCAGATCATGCCGGATGATATCTTTGTCACCGCTAGCACCAGCGAATCTTACGGCTTGCTCTTTGCCCTTCTGGCAGACCCCGGCGATAATTTTCTTGCCCCTAAAATAAGCTACCCCCTCTTTGAGCATCTTGCCGCTATCCATCATGTCAAATTGCGCACTTACGATATGGAGGAAGATGACGGATGGAGCATCAGGGAAAGCAGTATAATTTCAGAATCGGACGAAAGAACAAGAGGGATCATAATTGTCTCTCCGCACAACCCGACCGGCATGGTCGTAAAATGCGCTATTCCGGCGCTTGACAGGCTCGGTCTTCCGGTAATATGCGACGAAGTATTTGCCGGATTTCCTTATGGAGTCTCAGATATCCCTCCGCTTGGAACGCTGCACGGGAAACTGCCCGTTTTTCATTTAAACGGCATCTCGAAAATGTTCGGACTTCCCGATTTAAAACTGGGGTGGATTGCAATAAGCGGGACCAGTGTCAGGGATTATGAAAAAAGGCTGGAGCTTTTAAACGATACATACCTCGGGGCAAATTATCCTGTCCAGTCGATGCTTCCCGCGATATTTGACGAAGGAACCGGTTTTGTCGAGCATATGCGCACACGGGTTCGCACCGGTATAGACTGCGCACTTCGACTGCTTTCCGAAAACGGGCGCATTAAGGCATTCCGGCCTGACGGAGGGTATTATCTTTTTCCAGAGATAGATACGGGAGAAGATGAAGAGGAGCTTGTCCTGCGTCTTTTAAAAAACTGCAGGGTGCTTGTGCACCCCGGCTATTATTATGACTGTAACAGAGGAACCCATATAATGATTTCCTGCCTTACAGAAATCGAAAAGCTCTCCGAAGGGCTGAAAAGAATTGTTTCTTTTATATAAAGCACCTGTTTCCTCTCTTATTCGATCTTCTTCTATAGACCTTTGAAGAACATCCAATTTTGCTCAAGTTCAAGAAAGGCGAAAATTTTAACCGCAGGAATACATTAAAGTATTTCGAGGATTGAGATTTGAGCCTGACGAAGAAATCGGGCAAAAGGGGGTGTTATGCAAAGGTCTATTTTTCACGTTCTCTCGTTAAGCAGTAGACCCCTTTCCCTTCGAGCGCCGGAACGAAACAGAGATTATCCGATTTGCATTCCGCCTTGCGCCGATCCCCGGCTTTCCAGCGGGAGATAAGGTCCGGCTCTCTTATCAAGGGTCTGCACATTGAGATGTAATCAGCCGATCCTTCTTCGACAAGCTGTTCGGCAACTTCAAAAGACCGGTTTCCGCCGACTAAGATTAATGGAATTTTGATCTGTTTTTTAAAGGCGCGCAGCTCTTTACTGAAATAGGCTTCTTTGTCGGGAGAATTTATGCCCGGCCTGCTGGGAGATAATTTTC
>JAHJRK010000012.1 GCA_018830925.1 Pseudomonadota bacterium | reverse complement strand
GTGCAAGGCATGAATATTTTAAAAGATTCGATGCAAGAAATTTCATGCACGGCATCGGTTTCAAAAAGCGGCGGGAGAAAATTTATGTGATATTCTTCTTATTGATACTCAAAAATGCTGAATGCGTGCAAGATTCAGGTAATAACATCTTCTTTTTTGCATGGCCTTTGTATAACATCGCTGTATCACAACCTGAATCCAAAACAAGTTTATTATGCCTGATCTCTCAGTTCGCGGCGCAGCACTTTTCCTACAAGGGATTTCGGCAATTCCGTCCTGAATTCTATTACTTTTGGAACCTTAAATGCTGCCATTCTTTCCCGGCAGAAAGCCATAATATCATCTTTACCTGCATTTTCACCGGATTTTAAAACTATGAACGCCTTGACGATTTCCCCCCTGCTTTCATCCGGCATACCGACGGCAGCAGCTTCCATGATTGATGGATGTTCAAACAATACCGATTCGACCTCCGCAGGATAAACATTGTATCCGCTTGTGATGATTATATCTTTCTTTCTGTCAACAATATGAAAAAATCCATCTTTATCAACATAACCGATATCGCCGCTATAAAACCATCCCTGTTCGCCGTCCGGGCCTTTATGGAGAACACCGGCTGTGTCTTCAGCTTTTTCCCAGTAACCTTTCATCACCTGCGGACCCTTTATTATTATCTCTCCAATTTCATCCGGAAGCAGCTCTTTTTCCCCGTTATCCGCATCGACTATTTTCATATCCGTGTTGGGCATTGGAACACCAATCGAGTTATGGCGGACATTATCAATCGGATTCATCGAGGCACAAATTGTTTCTGTAAGTCCGTACGCTTCAACCATTTTTCCGCGTGTATTGGCTTCAAATTGTGTCTGAACCTCCGGAGCAAGAGGAGCGGCCGCGCTGGCCGCAAAACGAAGAGAGCTCATATCATATTTATTCCTCTCCGGATGATTATTAAAGCCTACAAACATCGCGGGAACACCAAGATAGTATGTTATATGATGCTTTTCTATAGCCATAAGAACATGTTTCATGTCACGTGGATTTGGAATAAGAACTGTGGTAAGTCCACCCGCAATGGCTGTGTTTAGAATAATAGCCAGCCCGTAAATATGAAAAAAAGGCATTGCTGCAAGCATGATATCCTCTCCCTTCCTGCTTTTTGCCCATATATTCAGAAGGCATGAGTTAAAAACCTGGCTTGCGTGGGTGTGCTGCGCCCCTTTGGGTTTGCCTGTAGTACCGCTTGTGTAGATAAGCGTTGAAGTGTCATCAGGTTTTATATCGACAGTTTCAGGCATATCAGGAGATATCTTGATGATATCCTGAAACCAGTATGTCTCCTTATCGTCCGATATATCAACCCGGTGTCCCTCTTTCTTTTCCCTTGTCAAACCAAAAAGCAACTTCAGTGAAGCTGGAAAATATTCTTTAATGTTGGTAACAATGACTTTTTTAAGGCAGGTACTTTTACGAATGCCTTTAACCCGCCCATAGAGACTGCTCATTACTATAATAGTGCCGGCGCCTGAGTCATTAATCAGATATTCAATTTCCCTTGGCATATAAAGCGGATTGCAGCAGACGACAATCGCTCCGATACGCCATGTTGCATAAGCCGCAATAACAAACTGGGGACAGTTCGGGAGCATAATGGCAACTCTCTCCCCTTTCATTATGCCCATTTTCTGAAGACCGGCCGCAAATCGGTTAACGGCCCCATTCAATTCTATATAGGTAAGGCTTCCATCTAAAAGAAGCGGGCCAACCCTTGCTCCAAACACAGTGGCTGCACGATCAGGATACTTATCCGCCGCATCTTTTAAAAACCGGTCAATTGAAACCTGCGGGAAATCAATAACCGCTGGAATCCCTTTATCGTAATGCTTAATCCAGGGTTTTTCCATTGCAGATACTCCCTTCATATAATTTTTCCGCGTCTGATCTGGCAGTTATCTATATCATAAGTTATATCATTAAGCAATATGGCGGGGCAGGCGGCTTTATCCTTGCCATCCGCTGACTTGAAATACCTTAACAGACTGCGCTTTGCCTTTGACCCTGATGTTATCTAAGAAACGGGTTTTAAATTTTCCGGGAGTCAGGCATGCAAATGTAAATTCGGAAATCATCAAAAAGGTTCCGTAATCCTTGTTGGCACCTTCTAACCGGGAAGCGAGGTTAACCGCATCGCCGATTACCGTGTAATCAAAAACCTGTTGCGATCCCATGTTTCCGATAATCACTGAACCGGTATTAATTCCAACGCGGCAGCTCAGTTCCTTCCTTTAATTTATAATTACCTGAATTTTCCTGCTGCGGAAGCTTCAGGGTCAGGCCGAAGAGCAAGATGTGTAATAATGGGATCGGGTGGATAATGGCGCAAGCACGTACAACAACACCGATGATCGGAAACGGTTTACTGCCGGACCCGACTAAGCTCAGGAAAGCAGACTCATCCCGCCAGACACGCCCAGCAGAACGTCCCGATAGCTTGCCCTGGAATGCTTTTTAAGGATACACTTCCCAGGCTGTTAACGATATGGCCATTATGAGGACTTCTTGAACAAAAAACGCTGGTAAAGTCCAGTTGCAGGAACTTTTCTGTTACGTATAGCACCTACAAGTCAACGGAAACGAGAGCCCGTAATGATTGAAGATTAACGATCGAAAGCATGCATACCGCAACGAACTTTATAACCCGCATCCCAGTTGCTCCGGCGCTCTTCTCCAAGGGCTTGAGTGTGAAACAGTGATTCCTTCAAATAAGGGAATAATCAGGGAAGTACTTTGAATCCTGCCTGGGTGAAGTGTTTATCAAAAGACAAAGCCGACTCGCTCCCCTGCTCTTTCATTACGATGAAAGAAATACAGTCCGTCATTGAATAGGTCTTGTCGGCATGCTGTTGGAAATACTGCCAGCCCTTGTCAAACAGCCCTTTATCGATGTGAATAACTTGAACCGAACGGCTGTTCATCAATCTGTTACCGATCTCTACCGCCTTGGCATGTCGGCTGCAGCTGTTGAAGAAGGTGACGATCTCGTCAATGACATATGTTGTCGTAACCATCACCGGTAAGTCTTTCAGAAGCACACTCCATAGTTGTGAAGCCTTTTCGTGGTTTTGATCCGTCACCGATTCCAGAGCAACAATAAAACCGGTATCGACAAAGATACTTCTCATGAACTGCCCCCGTAAAGGTAGTGATCATGCTGCTCCGACCCATCAGAGATGCCACAATCGACAGGATTCTTTCCCAGTTCTAGAATGGGATCACGGGCAAGATTGGGCCTCACAACAACGGCATCCCTTGTCTTTTCCACATCGACCTCTTCGACATCGGGAAACCAATCTCTCGGAATGACCACCCCC
>JAHJRK010000150.1 GCA_018830925.1 Pseudomonadota bacterium | reverse complement strand
GGTTCTCCTTGAGAATGTTTTTAAGTGAAGCATTATAGGGTGAGACAAGGGATAGGAGATAGGCGCCATTGAACTCTTGTTTGGTATAGAAGACAGGGGTAGGAGAGCCTGTAGAGCCTGTTGTCTCCGCATACCAGATGACCGTATCTTTTAGCTCAGAGCTCAAGCGGTCATAAGCGGAGGCTTTTCTGGTCATAGCCTTGGTAACCAAAGGCAACTGCTTAAAATCAGAAATCCTTTTATCGCCATAGAGACTGCGATGAAAGGGGGTATTCCTTCTGGCATACTCTGCCATTTGCTCCGGGGATAATGCTTTAAGTTTTAATAAACCCAAAAGCATTTTCCTCTTCAACCTTTCTTTTATTCCTTCCATAACTATCTCACCTCCGTAAGTGTTTAATATATAGTGTTGAGTAGTAACTATTTACCGAGAGTGAACAGAGCTTATTCTTCTTTGTGCCTTTGTCACTTTGTGCCTCTCCTCCTCTGTGCCTTTGCCATTTTGTACCTTCTCTCATCAGTAACTCCAATTTTCATGACACAATGGGCTTTTATTCAATTCCTCTTTGTAAAATCTCCATTTTGGTAAAAACTTATCCATATAAGAAATGAATCTTTCATTATGTCGCCGTTCCAAAAGATGCATCATTTCATGGACAACTATATATTCAATACACTCCTTTCCCTTTTTCGCCAATTCAAGATTTAGCCAGATTCTTTTTGCTTTTATGTTACAAGTGCCCCACCTTGTTCTCATTCTCTTTATGCCAAACTCCCCAACCTTAACCTTCATTGCTTTTTCGTTCTGAGCAATTAGCCCGGGAATAACCTCCTTTAATCTTTGGCGGTACCATTCATAAAAAAATTCTCTTCTTTTTTTCATATTCGTGTTTAGACGAATATACAGATCAATGGTATCGTGTTTTAAGACCACTTTTGGCGAAGCATTATGTTCTATTACTTTTAATAGGTATCGCTTACCCAGATAGTAATGACTTTCTCTTGTAATATACTCTCTTGGTGTTTCTCTTTCTTGGCTATGAAGCTTGCTTTGTTGCTTCTTTATCCAGCCAAGTTTTGAGATGACAAATACCCTGATGGTATCTGTATTCATCCGTAATGGCGCAGAAATGCGTATCCTACCAGTAGGCGGATAAACGCTCAGGTGCAGGTTTTTAATATCTTTATGCACCACATCAATACATATATCACCCAACATTATTTGCTGCATCTCAATACTCGTTTTGCTGTTTTATAATTGAAAAGATTCTTTCCACCTCGTTTTCATCCTTTAGAATTTCATATATTGCTGCTTTTATTTCTTTCTCTTTTTGCAGGTTACCTTTCCAGTCTGCTTTTTTTACCCGTTTTATGGCTTCATCCATTTCGATTGCCAATGATTCATTCTTGCCAAGGTTGTTGTATAAAGCTCGTTGAGCCAGGGTTTGAATGCGTGCCGGTAAATCATCCCGAATCATAGTATTTACTCTTTTTGCCAATTCAGCTATCTTTTTTAGATATTCCTCATAACTTACGGCATTGGCTTTTCTTTCCTTTATGATTTCATTCAAGAGTTTTGACATCTCTTCAAAGTAAGCCGGGTCTATCAGATGTTCTTTGATAATCTTCCTTCGAACATTGTTTTCTATTGTTTCGGCAATCGCTTCTTTGTTGCTCCTTATACCTTGCGGTAAACTGTTGATGGCATCGGCAATGCCACTTTTCACAATGATATCAAGCAGTGTCTGGTCTCCAAAAGGATCAATTCTTCTGGATTCATCTGCCTGAATGAAGTTATCAATCAAGTGCCGCATATCCGCTTCGTAGGTTTTTAAATCGAGCGTTTCACCGCTTGCCTTCCTGATCTCTTCCCTCAGATTCAAATAGAAATTAAGCCGCTTTTTTATGTCTTCTATTTCCTGATCCGAATAACCGGCTTCTTCCATTTCTCCGGCAATATTGGCATAAGCTCTTATCAATGCTACTGCTTGCTTGTATAATGCCGTTCTTTTCACTTCATTGGCTTTGAGGTCTTCTTCGTTTTCAGGATTACCGCAGAAGTAGCGGATATATGCCAATGAATCTTTGGGCGGAGCAACCGGCTCGCGCAATAATGCCAATTCCTCCAAAGCATTGTCCAACTTCTCCCTGCCTGTCTTCAGACGGTTTTTCAATAGCACATCCACATCTTCTTTCTGGAAGTTATCATAATCCAATTCCGAAGTGTAAACAGCCACTGCATCTTCCACTTTTCTAAACAGGTCTTTGTAGTCAATAATGTAACCGAACTGCTTGTCATCACTATCCAACCGGTTTACGCGGCAGATCGCCTGGAACAAACCGTGGTCCTGCATTTTCTTGTCTATATACAGATAGGTGCAGGGGGGCGCATCAAAACCGACAAGAAGTTTATCCACCACCACCAGCAGTTTCATGCTGGCCGGTTCTTTTATGAATTTCTCTTTGGCTTCATCTTCATATTTTTCGGTGGATTTGCCGTTAAGCAGGGCAAGATATGTTTTGTATATATATTCCTTGTCAGTTTCGGTATTCGCTCCGGTATCCTCGGTAGTTATATCCCGGGTAGATGGATTATATGAGGTAATGACCGCGCATTTCCCTTTTAACTCGGTGCTTTGAAAGAGATCGAAATAACGGCAGGCTTCGTAAATACTCCCAGCTACCAAAATAGCATTACCCATGCCCGAGCTTAGCCGGGGCTTTACATTAAAATCAAAAACAACATCGCTCACAATTCTCTCCAACCGGGAACGGGAACTGAGCAACCGCTGCATGGTTCCCCATTTCTTCTTCAATTCGAATTTCTGAAAGTCATTCAGTCCTTTTGTCTTGGCTTCAAACCACTCATCTATTCTTTGCTGTGAAGTAATCTTCTGATCAATATCACGAGCTTCATAAACCAAATCCCGCACTACTTCATCCTCTACCGCTTCATTGAATTTATAAGTATGGATGTATTTGCCGAATACTTCCAGGCTGGTTTGCCTGTCCTGCTTTAAGAGAGGGGTTCCGGTGAAGCCGATGAAAATAGCGTTCTTCATCATGGCTTTCATTGCTTTATGCAGCTTGCCCGATTGGGTACGGTGGCATTCATCCACAAAAACAAATATCTCGCCCACGGTGCTGGTTGGACCGCTCTTTAACTCTTCAATAAACGCATCAAAATCATCAACATCTCTTGTGCCAAACTTATGCACCAGCGAACACAATAAACGTGGCAGTGTATTGCCCAACCGCTCCATTAAATCTTTACCGCTTCGGGTCCGCAGCATGCTTTCGCCCGTATCGGTGAATACCCGTTCAATCTGTTTGTCCAGCTCGTCCCGGTCGGTGATAATCACCACCCGGGCATGGGGGTTGTTTTCCAGAATCCATTTTGCCAGCCACACCATTACCAGGCTTTTGCCACTCCCCTGCGTGTGCCAGATGATACCACCCTCTCGTCTTCTCAGATGTTCCTGAGCGGCCTTGACGCCGAAATATTGGTGCGTACGGCAGAGCTTTTTAATGCCTCCATCAAACAGGGTGAAGTTGTAAATAATTTCTAGAAACCGCTCTTTATCACAGAGTTTCAGCAGGTATTTATCCAATAAATTTTCTTCGCTGCTTTCTTCCTTCCATTTTAGAAAATATTTTTCAGGCGTGCCAATGGTGCCGTATCGCAGGCCTTCGGTATCATTTCCGGCAAACACAAATTGAATGGTAGAGAAGAAGGATTGTATGAACTCTCTTTGCTGGTTTACTAAGCTCTGCCTGATGCCGTCGCCAATGGATACCGTGCTTCGTTTCAATTCCAGCACACCCAATGCAATCCCGTTTACATACAGCACAATATCGGGCCGCTTATCATGGTTGCTCAGAACAGTTACTTCTTCCGCAATAGCAAACTGGTTATTATGGGGATGCTTCCAGTCAATCAGCTCTACGGTTTCGTAGTTCTCACCAACATCGGCTTTTACCTTAACGCCATACCGAAGTAGACCATACACATTTTTGTTATTGGTGTATAAACTTTCGTTGTCGTTATTGGCAGTGATGCGCAGTTTATCCAGAGCCTTACTGACCAGTATTTCGCTGTATCCCTTTTGGCTCAGGTATTTTCTGACAATGACTTTTTCAATATTGCTGTTGCCAAGCCGTTTTTCCCAATTGCCGAGATAGGTGTAATCCAGTTGCTCGTGAAATAACTGTACCACACGGTTTTGGGTCGCTCTTTCTCTATCGCCTACATTACTCATATCAACCTCGTTTTCCCGGTAAGCAGTTCCTGCATCATGCCCTGCTTTATCATTTTGTATTTATCCAGCTTTTGCTCTAAATGCTCAATCTCAGTGTCCATATCACTGAGGATTTGGGCTATGGCGGTTTGTTCGGCATAGGTAGGGGGCATCTTTAATCTGATATTAGATATTTGACCAAGATTGATTTTCATAGGAATAGCGGAGTGCAACGAGTTAATTTTAAGTTCTGCCTTAAAAAAAGCCGTGTTTGAATAATGGCATAGAAATTTTGCTGAATATTCTTTCTTAATTTTTAATAACGCTAAACTAACATAAAAGCTTGCGTTAACTTCCCAATCAACATATTTACAATCTCCAATCGAACCAATTCTGGTCATTAAAATATCACCTTTTTCAATTTTGTAATTTTTTGTCAAAAAAGAGTGTTCTTCATGGGTAATATACTTTGTATTATCAAAATCATTGCGAGTAACATTTTCAACACTATAAAATGGAATTCCATAATCTACATAATCCGGAGTTTGATGTGTCCCATCTCTAATCTCCGCAACCTCACCCAACTTCTTCTTTTCCCACTTCCCGCTAAACCCGGGCAGGCGTTTTTTGCCGGTGAGAAGCTCTTGCATAGCCCCTTGTTTGATATTACGCTTTTTGGCAATGAGTTTTTCGAGGCTGCTAATGAGCGCATCCGCATCACTTAAGGCGTTGGCGATGGCTTGTTGTTCGGGGAGGGGGGAATGGGAATTTGCATATTTGCAATCATTTCCATTCTTACAGAATCAACAGATGACTTTGCGGTCATTGACATAATTCTGTTCAAGAAATTATTACTGAAATACAAATAAAAGAAATAACCGTTTAATTTCTTATTAAAGTTACTTATTTTATATACTCTCTGGTGAAAATCGAATTTACCATTTATGTAATGAAACACTTTGCCAGTTCCAACTCCATCCCCTGCTGTTAATACAGCTTCGCCTTCAGATGAATAACTATTTATGTGTTCTATGGTTTGGGAACGAACAAAAAATGGATATTGTCCATCATCAATCTTGTCCTGTGTATTCTTTGCACCAGTTGTTATTGAAGATACATTTTTAATTTTCTCAACTTCCCAATCTTCAGGAATCACCCCCACCTCCGTCTGTTTATATCCTTTTGAAATATTACTCATCGCTGCCTCCCAGAAAACTCTGCTTCAATCTCCTCAATGCTCGGCAGGCTGGATTTCAGGTTTTCCGGCAGGGCGCGGGTCAGTTCATATTCAGATACCCCAATTGGCTTATGCACATCCCGTAAGGCATACTCGGCAAGAATCCTGTCTTTGGTCTGACACAAAATAAGCCCGATTGTCGGCTGGTCAGTCGGATGTCTAATAAGGTCATCAACTGCGGAACAGTAAAAGTTCATCTTGCCTGCGTATTCCGGCTTAAAGTCCCCTTTTTTAAGTTCAATCACGATAAAACATCGCAGTTTCAAATGATAAAACAGCAAGTCAATATAAAAGTCTTTATCGCTGACAATCAATTGATATTGTCTCCCGACAAAAGAAAATCCAGCACCCAGTTCAAGCAAAAATTTTTCGAGATGTTTTATCAGTTCTATTTCCAGTTCACGCTCATTAAATGGTTCTGTCAGTGTAAGAAAATCAAAAATGTATGGGTCCTTGAGAGTTTCTATTGCCAGATCGGACTGAGGGTCCGGCAGGGTTATGTTGAAATTGGAAACAGCTTTTCCCTGCCGTGCATGCACACTACTCTTAATCATGAGACCAAGAGTATCCCTGCTCCATCCGTTTTGAATTGTTTGCTCCATATACCAGAAACGAACAGAAGACTCTTTTATCCGCTGCATAAGCAGGATATTATGTCCCCATGGTATTTGGGAAACACGTTTCATATTTTCAAATTGGGAAACAGGCTGTTTCCCAATTGCGGTGTCTCCTTCATATTCCTTATAAAATTGCACCATAAACTTTATATTTCTCTCGGAAAACCCTTTGAGTTCAGGCAATTGATTTTGGATATCTTTTGCTAATCGGGGAATCACTCCAGCCCCCCATCCTTCATATTGCTGTCTTTCATAGATCATCCGGCCTACATCCCAATACATCGCTATCATCTCGGCATTTGCGGACAGCGTTGCCTTAACCTGTGCTTGACGAATGCGGGTTTTAATATCGCTCAATAAATTGCCATAAAACACAAGACTGGTTACATTATTTTTTACTTCCATACAAACCCCATTTTTTTCAAGTGTGCATGCACCTTTTTCTCCAATGCTTCCACTTCGTTAGTCAGCGCGGGCAAGGTGGCTTCATAGCGTTCCGCCAGTTCTTTTATTCGCCCGGTAAGCCGTTGGCTGATGCGCTCCATCTCGGTTTTGACATCTCTTTCAAGGGTAGCCATCCATTTATCCTCTATAAGCAAGGTTTTAATCTCGTCAACACTGAGGACTTTATATTTACACAATACATTTTTCTCAAGAATATCCTGTGCTAAGTTTTCAATGGCTTTTTGCTCTGCCACAAAATAGCGACTAATGATGATCTGCTTGGGAATGATGCGGCCTTCCCATTCTTTCTTTTTTTCTTGTCTTTCAATTTCCTTGCCTGCCTGCCAGCCGTCGCTTACAAGGGCATATACATCGTCCTGCATGGTTTCAGCCCAATAAACCATGAAGTGTTGATAAACATCGTATTTATCAATCAGCTTTAAGTTGGAGAAGGCTTGCAGTAAATCTTCCGATATTTCGTGTATCAGTTTCTTGGGTTTATCATTAACAGTAATGCCTTTCAGTTTTGAAGTGTTTTTTGTTTTCCATTGACTGAATACGGTATTTACCCTTTTGCTGTAATCCGTAAATTCCGGGTGAGAAAAAATGGCAGGTTTTACGGCATCATGGGTAATAAGCAGTTTGCTATAATTGGCTCTGCCGCCTGCCGTGAATAATGTTTTTCTTAAGGACGGATAAACTTCCCAATACTGGTGCAAAGCATCAATATCGGCATTGGGTATATCACCCAGCAAATGTGCTTCAATGTCTTGAATATCTTCAGCTTCTTGGCTGTCAATGTATCGGGGAATGTTGAGGTTAAACTCATTGGCTTCAATCTCTGTTACCGGCACCATGCGGCTATAATTTTCAATTTCCAGTTGCTTGTTGAATACATCCACTATCTTGTGTATGTCCTGCTCACGCAGACGGTTTTTGTTACCGTCTTTTTCAAAGCCTTTGCTGGCATCAATCATAAAAATGCCTTTGCGGTTTTCGGCATTTTCTTTATCCAGCACAATAATGCAGGCGGGAATGCCAGTGCCGTAAAACAGGTTGGCAGGCAAGCCGATAATACCTTTGATGTAACCCCTGCGGATGATGTTGGTGCGAATTTCGGCTTCTGCATTGCCACGGAACAGCACCCCATGCGGCAAAATGACAGCACCCTTTCCTTTGCTTTTGAGTGAGCGGATGATGTGCAGTAAAAAAGTATAGTCGCCGTTTTTGACAGGTGGAATGCCGTAATCCTTGAAACGGCCATATATGTCATTAGCCGCATCCACACCGTTGCTCCATGATTTGAACGAGAAAGGAGGATTGGCCACCGCAAAGTCAAAGGTCTTTAGCCTGCTGTTGACATCATCTAAGAACAGCGGATTGGAGAGGGTATTCCCCTGTTTGATTTCTGCCGTAGGGTTGTTGTGAAGAATCATGTTCATGCGGGCAAGTGCAGCGGTAGCCACATCCATTTCCTGTCCGTAGATCGTCATGCCATCTTCAGATTCATCAGCTACTTTGAGCAATAGTGAGCCGGAGCCGGAGGTTGGGTCATACACTGTGGTTGATGATGTTATTTTTATATTAAAGGTAATAATCTTTGCCATAATACGGCTTACTTCGGCGGGTGTATAGAATTGCCCTTTGCTTTTACCGCTTTCGGTGGCAAAGTGCCGCATCAGGTATTCATAGGCATCGCCAAGAATATCATCCCCTTCAGCCCGGTTTTTGCTAAAATCCAGAGCAGGGTTTTCAAAAATGCCGATGAGTTTGGTAAGGCGGTCAACCATTTCTTTACCGCTGCCCAGTTTATCGGCATTATTGAAATCAGCCACATCAATAGTGCCGGTGAGCTTGTTGGCATCGGCAATTTTCCCGATTATTCTCTTGTTAATATCATCGCCAATATCGGGCGTACCCTTTAATAACACCATATCTTCAAAGCTGGCGCCTTTGGGCACAGTAATGGTGGCATACGGCATGTCAGCATATTTATCGGAGATGTATTTGATAAACAAAAGCACCAGCACATAGTCTTTATACTGGGAGGCATCCATGCCGCCGCGTAGTTCATCACAGCTTGTCTTGAGTGAAGAGTAAAGATCAGATTTTTTAATAGCCATCTAAAGAAGATTTTACCACCATTTTTAGTCTATGACAATAAAAAGATTTTACATATATCTAATGAAAATTGGTTGGCGAAAATTTTAGACAGACATTAGGCATCAGACTATAGACATTAGACTGTAAATAAAATTCAATATCCAAATGACCAAAAGTTTTGACATTTGGGCTTTGTCATTTGGATTTTTATCCAAATTTAGATACTCACAAGAGGTCAACATAAGCTGCTCATTTTCATTTGACATATAACCCTTAAATGCTAAATTTGCAATGCTAAATGATAAATGATAAATGACTATTCTTCACTTGGCTAAACTGTTACACTTCTCAAAGCTCCATCTTCGTGCCCCTTGGGGACAGAGCTTAATACACCTGCTGCACATAATGCAGTTTGTCCAGTCTAAGAAATTGTCTTTCCGTAAATCCACGCCCATAGGACATAATGATACACACTTTTTGCAATCATTGCAATTCTTCTTTGAGTGGACCACCTTGACTAAAGAGATCTTATTAAAAAGACCCAGGAATCCACCCAGAGGGCAGAGAACACGACAGAAGAACCTGCCTGAAAAGAGCAGAATGAAGAGTAAAAAGGCTATCCCCAGGATTATGTGATATAAAAGGATGGGATGTGAAAGCCCCTGGCTAAAGGCAGGTTTGGCTGTCGTCAGGTAATAGGGTAGTAGTCCATAGACTAAACCACTGTGGCAAAGGTAAGTGCAGAAGGGCAGGTGGTCTTGCCCAACGAAGGCCAGAGAGAGTATGGGGATAAGGGCTAAAACGATATACTTACCTATAGAAAACACGCGAGGTAGCCGTATCTTGAAAGAAATTTTGTCTAATAGGTCAGAGAGCAGCCCAAAGGGGCAGAGCCAACCACATATCCACCTGCCTAAGGCCAGGCCAACTATGAGCAAAGAACCCAGGATAAAGAAGGGAAATTTTAAGTTGCAAAGGAATGCCTGCATAGAACCTATTGGACAAGCTCCAGTGGCCATTTCACAGGCCTGGCAGTTCAAGAAGGGAAATGTCCCAAAGGATGTTCTTTGAACCGGGCAGAACCCACTCACCCTTAGCACACCGAGCCTGGTGATGATAAAGGTTATCCACTGGACAAGCCATCTCTTGATTCCAAGCCTCAGTTCTATATTCCTTATCAGCAGAAGGATTAAAAACAGGGGGAAAATGATACCAACGATAATTATCAGGGGTCTCTTCTCTATCTCATCAAAGTGATAGACCTTTTTGCTGGCCAAGTCTTCTACACCCGGAGATAATAAATTGATAAAACTTTCCTCCCCTGACCGGTCAAAGTTCCCATAGCTATTCAGCCTC
>JAHJRK010000149.1 GCA_018830925.1 Pseudomonadota bacterium | reverse complement strand
GAAGGAGATTAAATGTTTCCCGTTCTTCTTAAAATAGGCCCCTTATCGATATTTACTTACGGATTTTTTATCGCGGTGGGTTTTCTTGCCGGCATATATATTGCCGTAAAGGAAGCCCGGAGGCTTGGGGAAAATCCGGAAATGATAATGGATCTTTGTTTTTATCTTCTCGTTGCCGCCATAATCGGCTCACGCCTCTTCTATGTTGCCACGAATCCGAAGATGTTTCTCGATGATCCTGTTGAGATATTAAAAATATGGAACGGCGGACTTGTCTTTTACGGAGGTTTTATCGCCGCCCTTATCACGGGAATTATATATCTTAAGGCAAAAAATATTCCTGTTTGGAAAACTGCCGATATTATGGTTCCTTCCGTTGCGCTTGCGCATTTTTTCGGAAGAATCGGTTGTTTTTTTGCAGGCTGCTGCTACGGAAAATATTGTGACCTTCCCTGGGCTGTTACATTCAACAATCCCGATTCACTCGCCCCGCAAGGATTGCCGCTTCATCCGACCCAGTTGTATTCTGCTTTTAACAATCTGGCGATTTTTCTGTTATTGTTCTTTTTACGCAAACGAAAAGATTATGACGGCCAGTTGTTCTGGATATACGTTTTGATATACGGGATCACGAGATCATTTATTGAAATCTTCCGGGCCGATTTTAGGGGCGAATTTCACTACGGAATATTCTCTGTTTCCCAGGTTGTCGGTGGAGTAATGGCAGTTGTTTCCCTGATAATGCTTTTCATACTTCGCAAGCGTGCTTTAAGCAAAGGTAACTATTCAGCCACAGATTCACACAGATGAATGCAGATAGATTTAAATACAGTAATTATTCAGGAGCCAGAATCCAGAATAAAAAGGAAGCCTGCTTCTATTCTGGATTCCGGCTCCTGAAATCTGACTCTTGAGTAGTTGCTAATTATTTTTGAACAACAACCTGGACCAAAATGCCTGAGATAAATTACAAAGAACTTAAAAGCCATATCAATAGCTCGGAGAAGGAAGGTTTTTCCAGGCTCTATCTTATTCATGGCGAAGAGTTGTTGTGCAAGACTGCATTTGAGGAGCTTTTGAATGCATTGCTTCCGGAGTCTTCATCGGACAGGAATCTCAACTATGATCCGGTTGACGGAACCAACGAAAACATCTTTGATGCCGTGGAACGGGCAAACACCTTTTCTTTCATGTCCGGGATAAAAGTGGTTGCTTTTCTTGATTCTAAAATATTTTATTCGAAAGAAAACGAGAAGAGCCTTCTTGAAAAAGCAAAAGAGGCCCATTCGCAGAAAGATTTGAAAAAGGCTGCGAGGTATTTTACGGGTCTTATGTCACTGCTTAAACTTTCTTTTGATGATGTCGGTAAAGAGAATCGCGGCAAATCCCTTAAAATAGATGCCGGAGAATCCGATAATAGCTGGATTGATGATATCACAGCTTACTGTATCGGAAATGGTATCGGGCTGTCCGGAGAGGAAGACAAAGCCTCCTTTTTTCAAAAGGCGGTTGAGAAAGGTTTTCCCAAAGGAAACCACCTGATAGTAACGGCGGAGCTTGTAGATAAAAGGCTTAGCCTGTATAAGGCCGTTAACAAAAACGGCGTTATAATCGACTGCCAGATCCCTAAAGGCGACTCCAGGAATGACAAGGCAGTCCAGGAGAGTGTTCTTCTGGAAAGAATGAATGCCGTACTTTTAAAGAATGACAAAACGATAGACAAAGCCGCATATCATGCAATGTATGAGATGACGGGATTTGACCTGCGCACTTTTTTAAATAGTCTGGAGAAGCTTATAAGCTTTACGGGGAAAAGGAAGAGAATAACCGTAGAAGATGTCGAATCGGTGTTAAAAAGGACAAGGCTGGATCCCATATATGAGCTGACAAATGCAGTCGCAGACAGAAACGCAGCCAACTCGCTTTTTTTTCTCGATTCCCTTCTTGCTTCTGAAATACATCCTCTTCAGGCGCTTTCCGCTTTAATAAACCAGTTCAGAAAAATAATCTGCGTCAAGGGCTTCACCTGGAGCCGGTATGGAAAGACATGGGAGTCAGGTTCCACATATCCCCGGTTTACTTCTGTTACCGTGCCGGCGATTGAAGAGTATGACAATGATCTGCTTAACGTTATTGAAGAGAGGGAGAGATTCCTTTCGGTTGACGACTCCGCTGGAAAATCTGAAG
>JAHJRK010000148.1 GCA_018830925.1 Pseudomonadota bacterium | reverse complement strand
TCTATTAAGTTAATAATTTCACTGTTGATACTACGGCGATTATCAGTGGCAAGCTGTTTTAATGTATTGTATATTGGATCAGGGATGTTTTTTAAAGTTATTGTAGCCATAATTATCCTCCATATCTTTTATATACCTTATGGAACCATAATGGTTACTTTTAGCAGATGTGTCAATAATTATCTGAATTGAACAAATGGGTTGCTTGACATACACATTATTGTCGCCTAACAAAGAGCTGAATTTCGCACGCTTCGCGTGCCCGACAAGAGTTCTGCGCCGCGGTGCGTCGCAAAACTCTGGCGGCTTAGCGCGGCGTTGGGTTACAATAATCACGCTTGACGTTAATCACGCGATGCATTATGATATGAAGCATGATCAGATCATTCAGATGTGAATATACTGAGGCACTATCAAAAGGTCATCGTGTCAGGCAATTCGTCAATATTGCAAAGGTCGCTCGGCGAAAACTTAGACAGCTTGAAATCGCTAATCGACTTGATGACTTGAGGGTACCACCCGGTAATCAGCTTGAAGCACTCAAGGGTGATCGTTCAGGTCAACACAGCATTCGCATCAACGATCAATGGCGAGTTTGCTTTCGTTGGACGAATGGAGGCGCAGAAAATGTGGAAATCGTTGATTACCACTGAGGAGGTTCCATTATGAAAGAGTTCGAACCCATTACACCAGGTGAAATTCTACTAGAGGAATTTCTAAACCCCATGGGGCTTAGCCAGTATCGGCTGGCCAAGGAAATCGACGTTCCTGCACAACGAATCAGTGAGATTGTTGCTGGTAAGCGTTCAATAACGGCAGATACAGATTTGCGGTTGTGTCGATTTTTTGGTCTATCCAACGGTTATTGGCTGCGCGCTCAGGCTGCCTATGATACCGAAGTTGCAGAGCGCACAATTGGTCCCATGTTAAAAAACATCAAACCCTGGTCTGAATCTGTGGCCCAACAAAGCTAATTCAGCCGATGCAAAAGCCGCCAGGCTGATTAGCGGCGTTCACACCGCCGCAAGCAGCTGGGGATACGATTGCTATTGCGGTTCAACATACTGAGACCTTTGAAGAACGTACAATTTTGGCCAAGTACAAGGAAGACGATAATTTCAACCACAGGAATACATTGAGTATTTCGAGGATAGCGCTTTCGCTTCACTTCGTGCCAAAATTTGAGCCTGACGCAGTAATCGGGCAAAAGGGGGCGTTATGCAAAGGTCTCCAAACTGGGAATGAGTACACAGCATAAATATCAATAATATGTGCCTGATTCTTTTATCATACAGCAACCACCCCTCTTACAGACTGATCCTTGCAGCAAACAGGGATGAGTTTTATGACCGCCCGACAGCTCAGCTCGATTTCTGGGATGAAGCGCCGCATGTTTTAGCAGGAAGGGACTTAAAAAGCGGCGGAACATGGCTTGGTATAACAAAAGCAGGACGCATATGCGCCATAACCAATTTCAGGGATCCCGCTGTTCAGATATCTGATGCCCCGTCAAGGGGACTTCTTGTTGCCGACTTTCTTAAAGGAACCGAATCGCCCCAAATATACCTTCAGAAAGTCAAAGAGGCCGGGGAAAGATACAACGGATTTAATCTTTTAGCTGGAGACGAATCAGGAATTTTCTGCTGTTCAAACAGGTCGGACAACATAATAAGCATTTCTCCAGGCGTACACGGCTTAAGCAATCACCTTCTGGACACACCATGGCCGAAAATCGCGAAAGGAAAGAAGCGTTTCGAAAAAATTCTTTCTTCAGATGAAATAAACACCGAGGAAATCTTTGAACTGCTTTCGGACAGGAATATGCCGCCTGATAGGGATCTGCCAGACACAGGTGTGGGCATTGAATGGGAGAGGATACTATCACCCCTTTTCATCAACAGCGATATCTACGGAACCCGCTCATCTTCCATAGTTTTAATCGGGAAAAATAATATAACTTTCATGGAACGGACATATATCAAAGACGGATCGAACTCCATGAAACATGAAACCCGGAAAATTACCTTGCCGAATGACTTCCAACTGATTAAATAAAAATGACAAGTTCGTTGAAAGTTGAACCATGACGGCAAAGCAAAAAGCTCATTATGCAAGGCGCGCGAATCTTGAGGAATGAAGCGTACATATTAGTACGCTGCAATGACGAAAGATGAAGCGCAACACAGCAGAATGACTTTTTACAAAGCCGTCACTTTGATTTATTTCTTTTCTCTTCCCTGATTTTGCGCCATTTTTCAAGTCTATCCTTAATCGTTTTTTCATAGCCTTTTTCAGCGGGAAAGTAAAAACGACGGCCTTCAAGCTTATCGGGCAGATATTCCTGGAAAACATATTCCTCTTTATAATCATGGGCGTATTTGTAGTCCCTGCCGTACCCAAGCTCTTTCATCAGTGATGTCGGAGCGTTCCGGATGTGAAGAGGAACAGGAAGGGCTCCTTCGTTTCTGACTGCTTCCTTTACTCTTCCGTACGCGGTATATATGCTGTTGCTCTTGGGGGCGGTTGCAAGATAAACCGCGGCCTGCGCAAGTGCGAGTTCGCCTTCGGGCTGTCCGATAAATTTAAACGCCTCCATCGCGTCTACCGCAACACTTAAAGCATACGGGTCGGCGTTTCCGATATCCTCCGATGCAAACCTAACCATTCTTCTTGCTATATAAAGCGGATCTTCACCCGCC
>JAHJRK010000147.1 GCA_018830925.1 Pseudomonadota bacterium | reverse complement strand
TCCGGAGAAGATGAAAATTTGTCAACCGCTTCGAGTCCGTTACATGCTATTTCAACCTGATAACCGGCTTTTGTGAGTATCATCTTCGCGAGTTTCTGGTTCACCGGATTATCTTCCGCAAGAAGTATCCGTACCGAATGCTTCAAATCCTCTTTCACTGAATACTGAGTCATCATTTTTGTTTCGCCGCCGGTATCCTGCGTTTTCCCGCTCTCTTTATCGGCCAGAACTCTCTCTATCATCTGAAACAGCTTGTCCCTTCGTATGGGCTTGCTCAGAAAACCGTTAAAACCGGCCTCGTTACATGTTTTTGCTTCACGGCCTGTAAATGAAGAAAACGCAATCATCAAAAGGCGTTCAAAGGGCCTGCCGGATTTCCTGACCTGTATTGCAACATCATATCCGCTGATATCCGGAAGCTGTATATCGCTGATCAAAAGATCGAAAGGTTTTTCGCATTCCAATGCCTTTTCCAATGCAGGAATAACTTCTTTCCCGTGGGTTAAGGAAACAACATTCATACCTGCCAGTTCCAGAACATGAGTCAGGATATCAAGATTGGTTCTGTTGTCATCGAGTATAAGAACCTTTTTGCCTGAAAGGGAAACAGGAGCAAATCTGCGTATTTTTGTATTTTCCGATTTATTGAACCAGGCGGTAAAGTGAAAAGCGCTTCCTGCACCGGGTTTGCTTTCAACCTGTATATCGCCTTCCATGAGATTGGCAATTTTCTTGCAGATAGACAGGCCGAGACCCGTCCCGCCGTATTTTCGTGTGGTTGAACCGTCAACCTGCCGGAACGGCTCAAAAATAACCGAGAGTTTGTCTTCCGGAATTCCTATGCCGGTGTCTCTTATCACCGAATGAATCTTGATCCTGTTTTCGGTTTCTTCTTCGACATCGATAGAGAGTTCGATCTCGCCTTTTTCTGTAAATTTTGGGGCATTCCCCATAAGGTTTGTGAGGACCTGTTTGAATCTTAAGGGGTCCCCTTTGAGGAAGGCCGGAAGCTTGTCGCCGACATGGCAGATAATATCAACAGGCTTTGAACCTATCCTTGGGCGTATCATGTCACATACATCATACGCTGTAAGCTCCGGATCAAACTCGATCTCTTCAAACTCAATATTTCCTGATTCTATCTTTGAAAAATCAAGGATGTTGCTTATAAGTGAGAGGAGAACATCCCCGCTTCTTTTAAGCGTATTTGTAATATCGACCTGGTTCGGATCAAGGCCTGTATCAAGAAGCATGTCTGTAAATCCAATAATTCCATTCAAAGGCGTCCTGATTTCATGACTCATGTTCGCAAGGAATTGGCTTTTAGCCATGTTTGCAGCTTCGGCAGCCTCTTTGGCTTTTTCTATCTCAATTTCAGCCTGTTTTCGCTTGGTGATGTCCTGATTCACGCCATACGTTTTGACCGTCCTGCCATGAGAATCCTTGACGATGAAAAAGCGGACGGAGACATGTCCGACCGTGCCGTCTGCATAGAGCATTCGGTGTTCAATCTGCTGGTTGAAATTGGGATCCGTTGTTTCGATGGCTTTCCGAGTTTCTTCTCCGACCACATCAATGTCGTCGGGATGGACAAAGCGATGGGCGTATTCAGCGGAATGCATCGTATACCCGCCGATTTGCTCGACCGGGGTGCGGAAAATTTTGTAGAATTGGTCATTGAACGTGAACAGGTCGTTGGTAACGTCGTACTCCCAATTGCCGAGATGGGCCATTTCCAAAGCGTTGGACAGTAGTGCCTTGCTGGCCTTCAATTCATCTTCAGCCCGCTTCCGCTCGGTGATGTCATGTGCAACAACATCTGCTCCCATAAGACCTTCTGAATCATAAATATTTTTACTACTTAATTGAAGCCACCTCAGTCTCCCGTTTTTATCTATTACCTCGTATACCGGAGTTTCTGTTACTTTTTCGCCTGAAGACAGTTTGCTTAAACGTTCTAAAAATAATTGTTTGCTCTCATCAGTCAGAAAGTCGTATGGAGAATGTGAAATTATTTCTTCATGACTACAGCCAAAATATTCACAGATAACATCATTTGCTTTTATAAATTTCTCCGTTTTAAAATCAACCTGGTATATCGCAACGGGTGAGCTGTCAAAAAGTCGTCTATAATTTTCTTCACTCTTCTTAAGCGCCTCCTCCACCAGCTTGCGCTCGGTGATGTCTAATATAGTCGCCGTGACGGCTGGCTTTCCGTCAAAAAGGCATGAAGATCCGAAAACCTCGACATGGATTATTTCTCCGGTTTTTTTTATTCCTCTGAAAGTGTACTGAGCCTTTTCCACTTCTCCTGATAATCGCCTGCGTAAATGTTCTTCGACTATAACTCGGTCATCCGGATATATGATTTCAATAAATTTCAGGTTGTTCAGGCATTGCTCAATGGTGTATCCGAAAATATCTGCGAATTTCGGATTTACATATTTGAAAACACCATCCTGGATAAGATTGATGCCGACAAGGGACTGATCGGCAAAGTTTCGAAACTTGTTTTCGGATTCCCGCAATTCGGACATAATGGTATTAATATTTTCCGCCATGGCGTTAAAGGCAATTGATACCTGTCCGATTTCATCGTCCCGCTTTACCTCGATTTTTTTCAGATGCCCTCCGGCAGCTTCATCAGTCGCATGAATAATTCTTTGCAGTGGAGCCGTAACCAGCCTGTTGAACACGATGAAAAGGGTGAAGATCAGGGCAATAGAAATACCGAAAGTTCCAAGATAGATCAGTTTTTTAGCCAGTAAAACGGGCATCAAATAATCTTTTTCATACATAAAACTTACAACGTGCCACTTCCAGAGCGGAAAGTATAAAGAATGTGCCCGAACGCGCTCGTCCCCTATTTCCTGTATGATTATCCCGGCCTTGTTTTCCGGCAGTGCCTGAAAACGAATCTTTTCTCCGGGTAATGCTGTTGAGGAACCGATCACATTGAAGCTGTCTCCCGCAACCAGTAAATTAACATTATATACCTTTTTGCTGATGGCTTTGATTTCCTCTATCGCCTCGTATTTCAACACATCGATCATTTCGGAGTCTTTTTCCAGCCTGAGGTCGATCAGGTAATTCATATGTCTTTCACAGATTTGAAGTCCCAGATCTGAAGCCAGCCTTAAATCAGCTTCGCTTTTTTCATTGATGAATGAAAAAAGCGGGGGTGTCAGGTAGCGGACAAATATTACGGAAAGGATAACGCTCACTGTCAACACAGGGAGCAGAGTGGATAAGAGGATTTTTTTTCTAAAAAAAGAGAGTGCTCTTTTCACAAGCAATATATTCCTTATCGTTCTTTAGAATTTAGGAGGTGAGGTCTGCATTTTAGTCGGATAAACTATATGTTTTTTCCCATTCTGCCACTGAATCAGGATAGGGTTGTGTCCGATCTGTTTTCCTGTATGGTCTACCTTGAACCGCCCGATTACAGTGACTGTGTCGAGCGATGAAATAAAGTCTCTTATTTTCTTTTGATCAAACGAATTATTTTTGATTATTGCTTTTTCGATAATCTGGCATGAGGCATATGAAGACCCGGCATGATATGAAGGAAGAATATCAGTAAACGATTTATAATCGCTTATAAAATTTTTCGTTCCCGGAAACGGAATTCTCTCATCAGGCTCCCATTGGGAGGGACCAAAGACACCTTCAGCCATATTCCCTGCTATCTTTTGAAAATCAGGGTACGAGGGAGCTATTGTGATACCGACAACCTTTGGCCGGTATTTTGCCTCTTCCATCAAATGAAGAAGCAGATAACCATCCGCCGGGTAAGCAGAGAGCATTATTCCATCCGGATTGACGGCCCTGGCCTCCGATAACAGGCCCGGGAGATCCGTTTTTCCTGATTTATATCCTTTGCTGAAAACCACCTTCAAACCGAATCGTTTTGCCCAGGAATCGATACCAGCTGCGACGTCGATATTGAAAGATGAATTTTCATAAAGAACGGCAACGGACTTAAGGCCATTGCGCGCCATCAGGTCGAGCAGTCCTATGAAATAGCGGTCCGCTGTCGCATACATTCCAAAAACATTTTTGTAACCACGTGCCCAGATTGTTTCTCCTGAAGCCCCGCCGGCAAGCATCACGTAACCATGCTTTTCGCTCACTTCAGACGCCACAAGCGTCAGAGGTGTTCCATAAGGGGAAAAGATCAAATCCACCTTATCTTCTTTGATGAGTTTCTCATAAAATTGGCGTACCAGTTTCTCGTCGCTTTTGTCATCGTATAGTACCAACTGAACAGGTCGCCCGAGAAGTCCGCCGCGCTGATTAACCTGGCTTTCCCAGAGCTTATATCCGCCCTGAATCATGGCGGAAGGCTCACTGTATTTTCCTTCCAGAGAAACCGTCGCGCCGATGCGAACCGGTTTGGTTTCCGCGCCTGAAACAGACACGGGCATAAAATAAAGAAAGCATATTACAATTATTATGTTTTTTAATATTGTCGGCTTCATCCGGTGTCTCCTTTGTAAAGATTTTAATCAAAAGAATTCCTCGAAGCTCTGCTTCGGGGTAAGAATCCAGAATTCAGAATCCAGTAGGGGGATTAAAATATCTTTAAAAAAAATTCTGACTTCTGACTACTGTATTCTGTATTCCAGATACCTCGCAGCTCTGCTGCGGGGTAGTGCATTTATACATGGCCTCAATCTCGTTTTTATATATATCGAGAGCAACGTTTTTCTTCAATTTCATTGTTGGAGTCAAAAGGCCGTTATCAATTGTGAATTCAGGGACTATTGTAATTTTTTTGATCGATTCAAACG
>JAHJRK010000011.1 GCA_018830925.1 Pseudomonadota bacterium | reverse complement strand
GAGACCTTTATCTTAGGAAACAATTAAAGCGTCCTCCGAGATGTGATATGGTTAAGTTACCAAACAAGAACCGTACACATAAAAGGAGGACGCCATGAAAAAAGTAACAAAGTTTGCTAAAAAAGTAAATGAACAAGTTAAAGAAACCGTTTTGGATAAAGCATCCTGGGTTATTGGTATTGACATTGGTAAAGAGAATCTTTCCTGTGCCCTTATGGACATCAACAAAACTCTGGTGTGTCGTTTTGAAGCAGAAGGCTCTCTTGATGGATACCAGGACATACTGGATCGCGTGAAGAAAGAGACCAGAGGGAATGGAAAAGCCATTTTTGCTATGGAGCCTACGGGGCATTACTGGATGGTTCTGGGGCAGTTTTTTGAAGATCATAATCAATCTTACGTGCTGATTCATCCTCTTGTTGTTGCCCGGAGTCGGGAGGTTCATCGTTTGAGCAGGGGCAAAACAGATTCTTTGGATGCCCGTTTGATTGGAGACTTGGCCTGTGACAGATCGATTATCAGGACACAGATACCCGAGGACTACTGGGCAACGATCCGGTTTTATGCCAGGGAATATATGGATCGGGAGAAAGATATTGTTAGAGATAAAAATCGGATTACCAGTTATCTGGAGACGACCCTTCCGGAATTTGTAGGAATTTTTCCAAATCCTTTGGGTATGAGTGGCCGGGCCTGTCTGCGCGTCCTTGCCAATTTCAGGGAAGCGATAAAAGAGGACAGGAATCATTTTGAAAAGCATATTCGCGATCATCTTTCCGGTAAGCGGCTCATGATTTCCCGTGTTCGGCGTCTTTATGACATGCTTCAACGGGGTGATGCTCTTGGTCTCAGGGCGGGTCGTCAGGCCATGTTTCGCCGGATCATAAACAGTCTTGATCGCCTGGAGATGTATGAAAGACAACAGGATGCTGCAAAGCAATCTTTGCTGGATTCTTATGATAAGAGCGAATACAAACAGTATCTGGATTCCATATGGGGAACGACACCTACGGTAAATGCTTTGGTTTTGGGATTTATGGGAGACCCCACTTCGTACGACGGATCTTCGTCTTTGGTCAAACTGGCCGGATGTGATCCTGTTCCCAATGAATCTGGAAAATTCAAGGGGAAAACGTCCATATCTCATCGTGGCAGAAATCTGCTCCGAAAGGCTGGAGACCGAATCTCGTTCCTGCTTGAAAAAAGGAACAGCGTTTTCCGAGCATTCTTTAATCATCTGTTGAGTCGGCAAAAGAATAGACTCACAAAACGCCAGGCAAGGGTCGCCTGTGTGAATAAGTATTTTCGAATTGTTTGGGTGCTCTGTAATCATAAAGTGCCTTTTAATCCGGCATTAGCTTCAACCATATGATATTTTGGAGGAAACTTTAGTCGTTTTGGCATAAAACAGCTTGGTGAGCCCGTGACCTTTGTGGGTGTGAAGCCTGAGTGCAATATGGGCAACCTTCTTTTCCATGCCTCGGATGAAGAATATTGGGTAATAACCCGCAAGATAAATCGAGGGGAAAAGTTTAATAGCAAGTTTTTTGCTTGACTAATTCCTATAGAATTATTGCATAACGCCCCCTTTTGCCCGATTTCATCGTCAGGCTCAAATTCTACTCCTCGAAATACTCAACTGTATTACTGTGGTTAAAATTCTCGCCTTCCTTGAACTTGAGCAAAATTGGACGTTCTTCAAAGTTCTCTAAGATATAAGCAGAAAACAGCGTTGAATTCGCTCGTAGTCACTGTTCATGAACAAAGGCTGTTATCCGGTTTTATGCCAATTTAGGACACTGAAGTTTTCAAACATTTTGAAATCATGAGTATTGCGTGTGATAAGTATCAATTCATTAACTATCGTAATTGCCGCGATCTGACCGTCAACAAAAGACGGCGTCTTCCCCTGCATCGATAGCTTTGACCTCTGTTCTGCATGCCATTCTGCCGCCCGCTCATCATAAGGAAGGATATCCATGTTTCTCAGTATGACATCCTCTAAATATGCTTCGAGCATCTCCCGCTTACGGGAAACCGGAAGCCGAAGGCAGCCGTAAAGGAGTTCATGCCATACCGGGGCGGCCGTCGCAATTTCGTCCTGATGTTTTTCGAGCATTGCCATCACATATCGGTCGGGGTTCGCTTTCACTGCTTCAGACAAGACGTTTGTGTCAAGCAGATATTTTATCATGAAAAGTCGACTCCCCGGCCTGATGAATTATCTCTAATGTTTTCAAAATCTTTTTCTGTAAAAAATATGCTTTCTTTTTCCATGTGTTTCCGAAAAGAATTCAATGCACTCCAGTATCCTACTTTTTTCCGGCTCAGCCTTTGATAATCTTTAATGGACAACAAAACAGCCACAGGCCTTCCATGCCGGGTCAGCTTCACAGGCTGCCCGGATTCGACGGAATGTATGATCGATGGCAGCTTGTTTTTGGCATCAACTATCGTATACTGATCTTCCATGATTCTTGTCTCCCTTTGCCGCACAATATGAACTTTCGAGAATAATAGCCATATTTATAGCCATTGTCAAGAAAAACCGATCTCTTTGCCCCCCTCGCCGCAGGCGATGGCTTATTGCCTCCGGCTTCCGGCCGGCCGGCAAAATCCTGTCTATTCTGTTAATCCTGTCTAAATTTTGGCAATCTGTGTTCATCTGCATCCAAAATGCAAATTTCTATACTATCAAGTTATGGGTTCATACTTACGGCAAGCATTTCCACCCGATGCCGTGGATTCATTCATGATCAATAATTGAAGGAATCCAGTCAGTCAGCTTAGTCCATGTCCCGTCATATTTCCAGACTCCGTTGCCGGAACCGTAATTTGTGAATACCGCTGTAAGATTATTCGTACCCCATCCCAATACATCTGCCGGGCTCCAGTCGGTCAGCTTGGTCCATGACATTCCGTCATGACTCCAGATGCCGTTTCCTGAACCGTAATCAGAGAAAGGAGCGGCATCTTCCCTGAACCCCAGGGAACAGGAGGCACCGTAAGTTCTATTGGATCAACTATTGTCACCGTCGCACTGTCTTGGGAGTCTAACGCCGCTCCGCTTGTAGGACTGCTCAGGGCAACATTAAACGTTTCATTCCCTTCGACGGTCGTGTCATTAGTTATGGGTACTGTGAAGGTCTTGTTCGCCGTATCGCCGTCCGCCCATGACAACGTACCGCTTGTAGCGGTGTAATCGGAACCGGCTGTCGCCGTGCCATTGCTCGTGGCATAACTTACCCCAACTGCACCATTGCTGCCGTTTGCCCGGGTAGCCGTGATCGTCACGCTCCCACCGTTCTCGTCCACCGAATAGGTCTCTGCGCTCAGCTGGATTGTGCCTGCAGGGTAGGGGAAAAGTCTGCCGTGACAGTTTTAGATGAATTCATTGTTACGGTATTGATTGGGGCATAAGTTATATTTTGGAAGCTGTTATGCAAATTATTCTTGATTTCCATAGTAACAATCAATATCCTTAACACATGGAAAATCAACAGTATTTTTTTCATATTTTATTGATAATACCATAATATATGGAAATATTTTCCATCGTATATAGGCAATAGATGGAAAGTTTTCCGCTTATTAACACTGATAAGTGAGACCGTTCGCTAGTGCTCACTTGGCCTTCGGCCATCTCACTTATCGGCGGCTAAAAAACCAGATATAGCAATGAATATTGCAATAATTAAGAAAACCCAAAGGGGAAATAATGAAGATTCTAATAATCGGAGGAAAAGGTACAATCGGCAAAAAGGTAAGTGATCATTTTTCAAAGAAGCATGAAGTCCTGATTGGTGGAAGAAATTCCGGGGATTTATCAGTAGATATTGCCGATAGTAAATCAATAAAAGCAATGTTTGAATCCGTTGGAAATCTTGATGCAGTTGTCTGTATCGCTGGCGAAGCCAAGTGGGCGGACTTTGATTCAATGACTGAGGAAGACTATTATATCGGATTGAAAAGCAAGTTGATGGGGCAAGTGAATCTTGTAAGGATTGGAAAAAAGCATTTAAATCCGGGTGGCTCTTTTACGCTCACTACGGGAATATTAGCTGATCATCCTGTGATGTTAACCACAAGTGCCGCTATGGTCAATGGCGGAATCCACAGTTTTGTCAAAGCGGTATCCTTGGAATTGAAAAATGGAATCAGAATTAATGTTGTGTCACCGGGGCTGGTTGAGGATGCAGTAGATAAATATGAGGCATATTTCCCGGGTCATAATCCCATACCAATGAATAAAGTGATAAATGGCTATGTAAAAAGTGTTGAAGGCAAAGGAACTGGCGAGATAATCAGGATGTATGACAATTGTTGAAAGTTTTTTCAATTGCATTGTCGTACAAGGTTGCCCAATAAACGCATTCAGACAGATTTCACCCGCCGCTTCACTCTGGGTGAAACTGCTGATGTCCGCGTTATACAAAAGAGGCGAGGTGGTAGAAACATGCAGGATATACGAGACTTATTGGAAGGGCTGAAACGAACACCCGGGATTTTGTCTTCTTTCGTGAAAAGCATCCCGGAAAGCAGGATGGATTTGCGGCGTGGCGAAGGGTTCTGGACGATTGCCGAACATGTCAGCCATTTGGCTCAAGTGCAGCCCATGTTGTTTGAGCGATTTCAACGATTCATGAATGAGGATCATCCGGAGTTTGTTCCGTACATTCCGGGGGATGGCAAGGACGAACCGGATACACCTCCTCGTCTGGATATGACCGTCGCACTCGAACAGTTCGCGCAATACCGAAACAGAGAGTTAGTGCTGCTTGAAGGCGCGGATGATATCACATGGCAAAAGAGAGGAACCCACCCTGAATATGAAGACTATTCCCTCTATATTCTGGTCAGGCATCTTCTGATGCATGATTACTGGCATATGTACCGCATGGAGGAGCTTTGGCTGACCAGAGATGCCTATCTGACAAAGTTGGAATAAAAGAATGCAGGTGTGTTGCTTCCCACAGTATGGGAAGCAGGCAGCCGGCAGACGACAGGATGAACGGCCGTGGTTGCTCGCGGGTTATACGGCATGTTACGCTTTTGTAATATAAGAAAACGATAAATCAAAAGGAATTAGAATTATGAAAATAAATCCGGATTTTATTGCTCCTTGTGGTCTTTATTGCGGCGTCTGTGCAATCTATATCGCGCACCGTGATAAGAACCAGAAATTTAAGGAAAGGTTAGTGGGCCTTTACCAGGGAGAAGTTCCCGGCAAGGGCACTCTTCCTGATAATGAAAATCTGT
>JAHJRK010000146.1 GCA_018830925.1 Pseudomonadota bacterium | reverse complement strand
TGGATCCTTTGAAGTGCCTTTTCCAGTTCTAAGTGATGCAGTATTGATGAACCGACGACAGCATCAAACGGGCCATCCATATAGCAGTCTTCAAACCGCTTTTCCATAAAGCGCACCGTGTCCTTTGGCAAGTTGCGTTCGTATGCTTTCTTTAGCAGGTTGGGTGAAATATCCACTGCGACAATTTGTGCCCCAGTTTGAGCAAACATTTCTGTAAAAATGCCAGTGCCGCAGCCAATTTCCAGCACATGTACGTTTGGACCAAGCTTTGCTCCTCTTTCAATGAGTTTAGCGCGTCGCGTTGCGCGAACACGACCAGCCGGGGTTCCCCACCCCCAAATTATTTCTGTATCTTTGCTGGCGAGGAGCTCTCCGTGATGAATTTCATGTTCTGCCCGTCCGCTCATTTTCGTTACTTCCTTATCTTTGACGCATAATATTATTATTTGAATGCTGTCAAATTATTAAAAAGGCTATCAGAAGCAGGGTTTAAAGTCAAACTGTGTAGAAAAGGTTGACTGGTAAGTGAATATTTCATAAAGTATAATGAAATTAAAGGTATTATGCAACTGTTTCATATTAAAGGAGAAGCCGATAATGATAGCGGAGATTCTTTCGACGGGCGATGAGGTGCGTTCAGGAGCGCTGGTAGACAGCAACTCAGCCCATATTGCCGAAGTTCTGGAAGAGGCGGGCCTTGATGTTAGAAGGCACAGCAGCGTAGGTGACGATCTTGCCGCCATTTCTTCCATTATAAAAGAGATTGCCGGCAGAGCAGATGTTGCTTTGGTGACAGGCGGACTTGGCCCTACTACCGATGATCTTACTGCTGAAGCCGCCGCAATGGCAGCCGGTAAGGAGCTCTGTGAGGATGATTCGGCTCTTTTGTCGATTGAGAATTTTTTCAAGAAGAGACAGCGGCTTATGAATCCTTTAAACAAAAAGCAGGCCATGCTTCCGAAGGGTTCGAAATGTCTTGAGAACCCAGTCGGGACAGCCCCCGGCTTTGCCGTCAGAATAGAAAACTGCCTCTTTTTCTTTCTCCCCGGCGTTCCTTCTGAGATGAAAAAGATGCTTTCTGAGAAAGTGATACCGGAAATATACGCACTTCAGAAAGGTATCAGGGAATACAGCCTTGTAAGGAACATATCGACATTCGGCTTTACAGAGGCAGCGGTAAACGAGAATCTTATGAGCGTCATCGACGATTATCCGGGCATAAAACTGGGTCTTCGGGCTACCTTTCCTGAAATACACGTGAAACTGTATGCAAGAGGAAAAGATGAAAAACAAGTTTCGGAACTTCTTGATAAAGCGACCGGAAGCGTCCTGATAAAACTCGGCAGCAGAGTCCTTTCAACAAAAGATGATCCGATGGAGCTTATAGTCGGCAACCTTCTTAAAAGCAAAAAAGCGACCCTTGCGGTTGCCGAGAGCTGCACAGGAGGACTTGTTTCAAATATGCTTACAAATGTTCCCGGAAGCTCGGACTATTTTCTTTTTTCAGGTATCACATATTCAAATGATTCAAAATTAAAGGTGCTTGGAGTTCAGGAGGCTGTAATTGAGAAGTACGGGGCTGTGCATGAAGAGACTGCAAAAGAGATGGCAGTCTGTGCAAGAAGAATTGCAGGAGCAACTTACGGGCTTTCGACGAGCGGAATAGCGGGCCCGGCGGGTGGAACGGAGGAAAAACCGGTGGGAACCATATGCATCGGCCTTGCGACACCGGATGAAGTCAAAGGGTTCCGTTTCATTTTTCAGTTCGGAGACCGCCTTATGAACAAAAAAATATTTGCGGTGACAGCGCTCGATCTATTGAGAAGAGAGCTTCTCAAGTAAAATATGTGCAGTCCGGAGCTTATGATGGGAATATTCTTTGCCGTTTTGGGTTTAATATCAGCCGTATATATTATTTTAGTGTTTATATCTGTTTATGTTGTTCACCAGTTCCCAAGGAATCCGGTCAGTGACAGGCCTGACTGGGGTAGTATCAGAGATGAAATAATTCCGGCACAAAATAGAGGATTTCTTGAGGTGTGGAGAATTGAGCCGGAAGGCAAATCAAAAGGCATTGTTCTTTTTGCACACGGATGGGGACGAAACCGGGGCCGTATGGTGGGCAGGGCCAGATTATTTGGGGAATGGGGTTTTACTGCCGTCATACACAGCGCAAGGGATCATGGCGGATCAAGTCCGTGCAGGTTCATGAATGCCGTGAGGTTTGCTGAAGATATCGAATCGGTCATGAACTGGATAGGTGAACCTGTTCTGCTTTACGGCCATTCCGCAGGATCGGCTGGGGCAATAATTGCCTCGAGCAGAAATCACGGCAGGGTAAAGATTCTTTTCCTTGAAGCCTCCTATGCTTATACGAAAGAGGCTCTTCGCAGCCTATACAGATGGTTCAATGCTTTCTTCGGGATATTTTTTGCGCCTGCCATCCTTTTTTCTATGGATATCTTATACAAGAACAGGATTGACAGCGTCAGCCCTGCGCTCCTCGCGCCAGGAATAAAAATTCCTGTAATGCTTATTCACGGAGAAAAGGATACGCGCTTTCCCCTGAGGTTTGCTGAAAAACTGAATAATAGTTTTTCACCGGGGCAAGCCGAGCTTTTTGTGGCAAAAGGCGCAGACCACAGTGATTCAAGCCTTACTCCGGGATACAGTGAAGCTGTAAGGAATTTTCTTGACCGGCATCCGGTATATGATTAAAGGGTTCGAGGATTCGAGGGGAAAGGCGTAAAGCATAGGATATGAGTCATAAGTCGTGGGTCGATATTCGATATTAGAATTTCGGACTTGGGAATTATATGAGCGGCATCAAAATTATAAATGCGGGATGGCTTATTGACGGAAGCGGCGGACCCGTCAGGCAGAACATCAGACTCTGCATTAAAAACGGGCGAATTGCCTCTATAACCGATTCCGGTGTCGATGATTCTGAGACATCAGGAACAACAGATTTAGTCACATCAACGATTCTTCCCTGCCTTATCGACGGCCATGTTCATCTTTGCGTGTCCGGAACGGATGACCCGGTTGCCCGTGAGAAACAGCTTGGCGCAGGCTTTGATGAACTGAAACAGCGAGAGCAATCACCTCTGCTTGCGGGGTTAGCGAGCGAATTAAAAACAGACACTATTCCCTGCGGTCGAAGATTGACGGCTGCTTGCGGCGGGGAGCTTCAAATAAAAGACTTAATTTCAGAACATATAGAGCGGCATTTATCGTACGGTGTATTGGCGGTCCGTGATGGCGGAGATAAATATGCGCATGTATTGCGTTACAGGAATGAGTATCTTGATATTAAAAAGACACCGATTGATATCAGAGTCTCGGGAAGGGCATGGCATCGTGCCGGAAGATATGGTGGCCTGATAGGAAGATCGCCGCAGGATAATCATTCCCTTGCGGAGGCGATGCTAAAGGATCCTGAGGAGAAGGACCATGTGAAGATAGTAAATTCAGGCTTGAACAGCCTGAAAGAATTCGGGAAGGAGACTCTCCCGCAATTTGGCGTAGAAGAGCTGTCGGATGCCGTAAAGATTGCCGGAAAATGCGGCCACAGAGTCATGGTTCATGCAAACGGTAAAAAGCCGGTTGCAGTTGCACTGGAAGCAGGCTGTGATTCGATTGAGCACGGTTTTTTCATGGGAGTTGAAAACCTGAAAATAATGGCTGAAAAAGGCATTGTCTGGGTTCCGACTGCCTGCACTATGAAGGCATATGCAGAACATATGAAGCCCGGGAGTGTTGAACATGAGGTGTCGCGCATGAACCTTGATCACCAGCTCGAACAGATTTCAAAGGCAAGAGAGCTTGGTGTTACAGTTGCCCTCGGGACGGATGCGGGAAGCATAGGTGTGCATCACGGATCGGCTGTAATAGAAGAACTTAAATTGCTTATTACCGCAGGGTATTCATTACCGGAGGCCATAAGGTGCGCATCATGTAATGGAGCAAGACTGCTTGGAATAGAAGACTTTGGAGTTATTTCAAAGGGTATGGCGGCGACATTTCTTGTGGTAAAAGGTGATCCTTCAAAACTTCCGGATTCTCTTGGATCGCTGGATTCTATTTGCTTTAATGGAAACTTTATCAATTGTGAAGATGAGATTTGAACCATATTAAGGCTTCTTTCATAAATTCCCGCTGATGCAACGGATTGCTCATAAGATGATCTCCGCCTTTTTGAATGAGAAGTTTTTTAGGCTCCGAGACATGTCTGTATATATCGAAGGCATTTGAGGCAGATACTATTCTGTCTGCGTCGCCATGTATAACAAGTATATGATCGATTAATGATAGCTTGTCAGAAATGTCGAACTGAAAATTTCTTTTATGAAACAGAAGGCAGGTTTTTTCTGATACGTCCGTTTTATTGATTGCCTCGGTTATTGAGGAACTTCTGACAGGGGCGGCAAAGGTTACAATTGATGCAGGATGTATTGTTTCTGCAGCTAAAAGGCATACGGTCCCTCCGAAACTGCTTCCAAACAGGCCTGTATGATTTGAAGTGGCTTTTATTTTCATTATTGTTTTATAAGCAGAGATCAGGTCCTCGCGTCTTGATTCGAGACTTGTAGCTTCCGGAAAATTGCCTTCGCTATTGCCGCATCCGCGGTGATCAAATCTAAAAAATGCAATACCGGCTTTATTGCACTTTTCCGCAAGTGCTTTCTGTTTTGGAGAATCACCTGAACTTTCAAGACCGTGGGAACCAATGACAAGGGGAGGATTATCTGCGGATGGAAGATGGAGGACTCCTTTTAAACGAAAACCGCCGGATAAAAAGGTGATCCGCTTGTTAATGAATCCGGCGTCTGAACATTTGTCATTCATTCGTTGATTTTGCTCCGTATTAAAAGCTATAAGCATTGATAGATCAGGAGAAAAGACATCGTAAAATAAATATCACATTCTTGACAAAGGGTAAATATGTCATGGGATTAAAAAAAGGCGGGTTTATTGAACTTGAGATAACCGGCATGGCCTTTGGCGGAAAAGGATTGGCTAAAGTTGACGGTCTTGCTGTTTTCGTGGAAAAAGCCGTTCCTCTTGACCGGATTAAAGCCCGCATAGTGAAAAAGAAGAAGAGTTTTGCGGAAGCGGTTGCAGTTGAACTTCTTGAGCCTTCCCCATACAGAACTAATCCGCCTTGTGAATACAGCGGGTATTGCGGAGGCTGCAAGTGGCAGTTTCTTCAGTATGACCGGCAGCTTCATTACAAGAGGGAGCATGTCGAAGAATCTCTTGCGCACATCGGCCTTATAAAAGATGTTCCCGTGCAACCGGTGATTCCGTCGGAAAAGATATTCGGCTACAGGAACAAGATGGAGTTTTCGTGTTCCGACAGGAAATGGCTGATTCCTTCCGATTTTGCAACGGGAGAAAAAAGCGCGGGCTTTGCCCTGGGTCTTCATGTTCCCGGAACTTTCGATAAAGTGCTTGATATCAAGGCATGTCTTCTCCAGCCGGAAGAAGGAAACATGATTCTTGAGGATGCAAAGGCTTTCATGAAAAACTCGGGAGCACCTCCTTACGGCATTAAATCCCATGAAGGATTCTGGCG
The DNA here is from genome assembly GCA_018830925.1 of Pseudomonadota bacterium. GTDB lineage: Bacteria > Desulfobacterota > Desulfobacteria > Desulfobacterales > RPRI01 > RPRI01. The sequence goes on along the minus strand of JAHJRK010000146.1, from coordinate 2,211 downwards.
TTTTCTAATGCTCAGGAATTCCGTTGCGAACGGAAACTGGATGGTGAACATAATAACTTCCATCGAAAACCTTAAAACAGTTGAGCCTCTTGCCGCTTTGCTTAGGGAAAAATATCCCGGTGTGGTTTCGGTTATAAACAACATAACTTCGAGTAAGGCGGCTGTTGCAACAGGAGAGCATGAAACTGTTCTTGCCGGTTCTCCTTATATAAAGGATAAGATCGGAGAATTTGAATTTGAAATATCGGCAAACTCTTTTTTTCAGACCAACACGCTCGGCGCCCAAATTCTGTATGAAAAAGTTAAAGAGTTTGCCGGACTTTCCGGGAAAGAGACGGTTCTTGACCTTTACAGCGGGACGGGCACGATACCAGTATTCCTTTCGGCGGATGCCGGCCTGATAACCGGTCTTGAGATTGTTGAAAGTGCGGTCTCCGATGCGAAAAAAAACTGCCGGGCAAACGGTATTTCAAACTGCACGTTTGTTCTCGGTGATATCAGGGAGAGCCTTTCAAAAATCAGTGAAAAACCAGATGTCATGATAATTGACCCTCCAAGGGCGGGAATGCATAAGGATGTTGTAAAACAGGTTGCTGATATGGTCCCCCGAAGAATTGTTTATGTCTCCTGCAATCCGGCGACTCTCGCAAGGGATCTTCTTGTTCTGAAAGAGCATTATGAAGTAAAGGAAGTCCAGCCGGTCGATATGTTCCCTCATACCTGGCATATAGAATCCGTGGCAAGGCTCGAAAAAAGAAATTAATCCGGGATCAGTCAGCAACCCACATGCGGCAGAAAGGATTTTATCTCAAGGTACAGTAACTATAGAGAATTGTAAAACATTTGTAAAACCACTGAAATTCTTTTGCAATTCAACCTTTTTTTCGTGTAAAGCGGAGCAAAGTATTACAGAATTGAAGCTTTCCGCTGCAAACAGCAGGGAATGTGCTCGTTGTTTCGGTTCAGAGGAGTTTTGCTATATGGATTTTCCTGCGCTTAAAATTGGTGATCTGACAAGTCGTATTCCTATCATACAGGGGGGAATGGGAGTCGGCATTTCATTGGCCGGGCTGGCGTCTGCTGTTGCCAATGAAGGTGGTATAGGTGTGATTGCAGCAGCTATGATCGGCATCGATGAGCCTGATGTTACAGTCAATCCCACGGAGGCCAATGTCAGAGCCCTTAAAAGGGAGATACGAAAAGCGAAGGAATTGACAAGCGGGATTATAGGGGTGAACATCATGGTTGCCATGACCCACTATGCCGACCTTGTCAGGGCATCCATAGAAGAGAAGGTCGATATTATTATTTCAGGTGCCGGACTTCCGATGGATTTACCCGGATACATCGTAAACGGCATAAAAACGAAAATGGTGCCTATTGTCTCTTCAGGCCGGGCGGCCAGACTGATCTGTCAGAAATGGCTAGCGAAGTATAATTATCTACCTGATGCTTTTGTGGTTGAAGGGCCTAAAGCGGGCGGACATCTCGGTTTGAAAAAAGAGCAGATTGACGATCCCGATTATGCTCTAGAAAGAATTGTTAAAGAAGTTATTGAGACTGTCAAACCGATTGCATCGGAGCGCAACACAACCATACCTGTTATTGCTGCGGGTGGTATCTTTACCGGTGCGGATATTCATGAAATGCTTAATCTCGGAGCGGCAGGTGTCCAGATGGGAACGCGGTTTGTGGCAACCCATGAATGCGATGCAGCCCCCGGGTTCAAACAGACTTATCTTAATGCCAAAAAAGAGGACCTTGTAATCATCAAAAGCCCGGTGGGACTTCCGGGCCGCGCAGTACGCAACCGGTTTCTGGATGAGGTTGAAAACGGCAATAAAAAACCCTTCAAATGTCCATACCAGTGCGTTAAAACATGCGATCCGACTAAAAGCCCGTATTGCATAGCCCTTGCCCTTGCAGGTGCTAAAAAAGGCAAATTTAAAAACGGATTTGCATTTGCAGGAGCCAATGCGTACAGGATCAATGAGATAATCTCCGTAAAAGAGCTGATCCGGTCTTTGCAGATGGAGTTTTCACAATCCTTTTCATGATGAACCGAAACATCGAACGCTAACTTAGCTGCCAGAGGCGGGGTTAGTGGGCGAATCAAAAACAGACTCTATTTCAAACGATCGATTCCCGGTTGCTTACTGCGGAGAGCCTGAATTCTAATTTGAGATTTTTACTATACCTTTCAATATTGTC
>JAHJRK010000145.1 GCA_018830925.1 Pseudomonadota bacterium | reverse complement strand
GGAGATAATAAATATTACAGTTTTGCCGATAACGGATATATAGAAAAAGTCAACCGCGAGTTTGACATGCAGGTCAGGGAGCTTGGAGCCGGGAGCTTAAACCCGCAGGTAGATTGAGCTATGGTTGACTCTTTACGAAGCCATTGGTGTTAAAGGATATGAAGTGACGGAGAACAGGAAAAAACATCCCTATTGTTTCGCTAAACTCGAAGTCGTTTTTCCGGAAGGGGAAGATGGTTTGCGGAGCACTCCGGAATCCTGTTTCCCCTGTTACTACAAGACTGAGTGCCTGCGTGAAGCGATGAAGGGAAAAGAAGGTCTGAAAGTAAAGGAGGAGATGGTCGACAGGGCTTATAATTCAGGGATGATCGGATTTTTCAAGAGATGGTCGGATAAAAAGGAATTTCACAGAAAGATGAGTGAAAAGAAATAAGAGTATAAGAAAGGAGGAGATCTTGAAAACAATAAAGGATGTTAACCTTTCAGGCAAAAGGGTGTTCATAAGGGTGGATTTTAATGTTCCTCTGGATGAAAAGCAGAATATCACGGACGATACCAGGATACGTTATGTTGTTCCGACATTAAAATACGCCATCGATAATAAAGCAAAACTTATAATTGCATCTCACCTTGGAAGGCCGAAAGGCAAGGTCGCGCCGAAATACAGTCTTGCCCCTGTTTTAAAATGTCTCGGCTCTTATCTTGGCAGAGAAGTAAAGATGGCGCCCGACTGCATCGGGCCGGAAGTAACGGCTCTTGTATCTTCGATGTCGGACGGGGATATCCTGCTTCTTGAAAATCTTAGATTTCATCCTGAGGAAGAGAATAACGACGATAATTTCGGAAAAAAACTTGCTCAGCTTTGTGATATTTATGTCAATGACGCCTTTGCCGTTTCCCACAGGGCAAATGCTTCGGTTGCATCAATCACGGAGCATGCTCCCGTATCGGTTGCCGGACTTCTGCTTCAGAAAGAGCTGGAATATTTCAAAAGAGCAATGACTGATCCCCAGCGGCCCCTTGTTGCGGTTGTCGGAGGAGCAAAGGTTTCAACCAAGCTGGCCGCTCTTGAAAACATGGTTCAGCGGGTCGACAAGATTATAATCGGCGGGGCTATGGCCAATACTTTTTTGAAAAGCAAGGGTATAGATGTCGGAACTTCCAAAATTGAAGAAGATCTGGTGGAAGTTGCGGCAACGATCATCAGAAAGGCGTCCGAAAAAGGAATCCGGCTCTATCTTCCGGTGGACGCGGTTGCAGCCGACACCTTTTCTCCGGATGCCGTGACAAAAATTGTGCCGGTTGATGAAGTTCCGAGGGGATGGATGTTTCTCGATATAGGCCCTGCTACATCAATACTCTTTGCGGAAGCGCTTTACGATGCGAAAACCGTAGTATGGAACGGCCCTCTCGGAGTATTCGAGATGGATGCCTTTAGCAGGGGAACAATGGCTATGGTAAACAGCCTGGCAAATTCCCATGCCATGACGATAGTAGGAGGCGGCGACACCGATGTGGCGGTGCATAAGGCGGGAGAAGCGGATCGGATGACATTTATCTCAACAGGAGGAGGAGCTTTTCTTGAGCTGCTGGAAGGAAAGACGCTGCCTGCAGTTGCCGCCCTGATGAAAGCCCAGCAGAAAACTGGATAGAGGGAAGCCGTCAATCTTGACTGAATGCCTTATTGATGCTATCAATTTGATTGAATAGGAGTTTTTTAAATCGCGGAACGGATTATATCCCCCTGATTGAGCGAGGTGAAATCGAAGCGAAACAGCGAGCGCAGCAGGCCGCGGGGCGCTTCAAATACAAAATCGTTCAATTTAGGAATACAGATCAGGAGTGAAAATTGCCATTCTGGAGTGTCAGGGAATCGCTGAGCCATGCAAATAAACTGAGACGATCATATTATGAGCTCATGAGGGACGAGCTTGACCGGTTCATGCTTCAATACGCCCTCGTTGATTCCTTCAATAATTTTTTAAGCAGAAATAAAAACTACCCTTTTGTTGAAAAACGGGAACTTAAACCCCGCGCCCGCGTATCCGACATAGAATATGAATCCCAGAACACTTTTCTTGTTATTTTCATAGAAGATTCTATCTCCGCGGATCACAAAAAGTATATCAGGTTTTTTGATGTAAATAAAACCAACAAAGCCAATTTGATAAGCTCAAAGACCCTTCACCTTTCCGATACATTTGACAGAACCAGTAAATTTTTTGATTCCGTGAGTTTTTTCGATTTTATGAAGGTGCTTTTACCGGTTGACTATTCCCTTCTTATTCAAAGGGATCCTTCAAGCAGGTTGACAGACAGGTATGCCCTGACCCATTTTCATGT
>JAHJRK010000144.1 GCA_018830925.1 Pseudomonadota bacterium | reverse complement strand
GGACAATCCGCCTTTCTGGACGGAAATAGATTATTATCAATGTCCCAAATGTCCTTTTACGAAAACTGAAAGATCATTATGCCCTTTATCTGTCAACCTTATAGATGTTGTTAAGCGTTTCGGACGGATTATATCTTTCGAAAAAATTCATGTGGATGTCTTAACAAGCGAAAGGATTTATTCCAAAGATACGACTGCACATGAAGGTTTAAGTTCCATGATGGGACTGATAATAGCCTGCAGCGAATGCCCGTTTACGGATTTTTTCAAGCCGATGGCGCGTTTTCATCTCCCTTTCGCCAGTTATGAAGAAACGGTATTCAGGGTATTATCAACGTATTTTTTGAGTTTGTATTTTAAGAACAGTAAAAATGAATCTGATGATAAAATTACCAGACTTTCGGAACTTTATCAAAGCATAGAAGAGTTGAATATCGCGGTCAGCAAGCGTCTGCGCGCAGCAAGCCAGAAAGATTCGACTGTTAATGCGCTTATACATCTTGATGTATTTGCAAAAATCATGACTTTCCCGGTTGAATATAACCTTGAAAAGGTCAGTTATTTGTTTGATCCTTTTTTTCAAAATAATAAACAGAAGTAATGAGCATAACTGCAAAATAAAGGAGGTATTCATGTCAAAAAATTTTAAAAAAGCATTGATAACTTTGATCATTTTCAGTTTGATACTTACACCGGCCATTTCCTTTGCTGCCACGGAAGAGATAAATGCAATTTCGATTACGTCGGATATTCTCATATTCAGACCCGCAGGGATTGCGTTAGTTCCTGTGACGGCGGTGCTTTTTATTGTTGCGTATCCTTTTTCGCTGATCGGAAACAACACAGAAAAAGTATATGAAGCGCTTATAGCCGAAAATTTAAGATATACCTTTCAAAGACCTCTGGGTGAAGATGTTCCGATAAAGTGATAAAGGATTTTTAATGCAACAAGGATTTAAAACATTTTCAAACCCAAAGCATGATTCCTGGATTGAACCGAAACAGCGAGTGCTAACCCCGCTGCTTGCGGCGGGAAGCGTTAAAGTCCCTGTTATAACTTTAATATTATATCGACCCAAGTAATATGCCGGTCACGGTGATGAGTAAATTAAATAATTTTTCAAAAACTGTAGGATCATTGTTGCGAAAAGTTGCTATTATAGCGCTTATTGGTACGATACTCCCTGTCGTTTTGCTGCGCTGGATTCCGCCTGTCACTTCAGCTGTTATGATAAGCAAAAGCATTGCGTCCCTGTGGTCGGATAAAAAGGCTTATAAAACCCGTTACAAGTGGACTCCGTGGGACAAGATTTCTCCGCATGTGGGGATTGCGGTAGTTGCGGCCGAAGACCAGATGTTTCCGGAACATTTCGGCTTCGATCTTGAATCTGTTTCAGATGCACTGGAAAAACATTCGAAAGGGAAGCGCCTGCGTGGCGCAAGCACCATTTCACAGCAGGTTGCGAAAAATCTTTTTTTGTGGTCAGGCCGGAGTTTCATAAGGAAGGGCATTGAGGCATATTTTACCATCCTGATTGAAGCGATATGGCCGAAACAGAGGATAATTGAAGTATATCTTAACATTGCTGAGTTTGGGAGGGGAATATTCGGAGTAGGAGCAGCAAGCGAGGCTTTTTTTAAAAAACCTCCTTCAAAACTCGGGCCTTCCGAGGCGGCTCTTCTTGCGGCAGTTCTTCCCAATCCATTACGCCTTCATGCGAACAGGCCGACTATGTATGTTGACAGCCGCCGCGAATGGATACTTAGCCAGATGGAACAACTTGGCGGAGCCGCGTATCTTAAGAGTAAATAGAAAATGGCGGGGAAAGGCGTGAAAAAGCAGGGGCAAAGGCACAGAGGCGCAAAGCGAGAGGCGTAAGGCAAATCACGAACCGAAGTTCGATGTACGAAGTACGATATACGTTGTCCGAAGTCCGAACACGAAGCCTGAAATTCAGGCAGATTAGGATGATCTCAAAATGGAAAGGCAGTCATATGGAAAGATTTAGGTCTTTTGTTAAAACATCTCTTATCGGCGGTATTATTGTAATTCTCCCCACAGTCATATTTTTATTTTTTTTCAAATGGCTGTTCAGATTGGTTACGGATATTATCCAGCCCCTGACAAATCTTGTGGTTATTAGATCGAATATAAAGGAGATAGTTGCACATATTCTCGTCCTTGCAATTATAGCTATCGGCTGCTTTGGCATCGGGGTTTTTGTCAAAACAAGGTTAGGAAAATATATACAGGAAAAGCTGGAAAACCGGATTTCAAAAATCGCTCCCGGATACGGAACTATCAAAGAGATTGTAATGCAGCTTATCGGAAAAAAATTTCCCTTTTCATCGGTTGCACTAGTCAGAATATTTGAGAATGACACCCTGGTTACAGCTTTTATTACAGATTCACATCCTGACGGAAGCTACACAATAATCGTGCCTACAGCGCCTAATCCGACTTCCGGATTCATATATCATGTAAAGGGCGAATATGTTCATCATATTGATATCCCTGTTGAGGAAGTAATGAGATCGGTCATCACATGCGGTGCCGGTTCAAAAAACCTTATCAAGGCATATAATGAAAGACGTAAGGTGTGAGGGCATAAGGGCTAAAGAACTTGGATCGTGATTAGTATATTCGGATAACGAACAACGATTTACGAACCGCGTTCGGGATGAGATAGATTAAAACTCTCAGAGCGTATGATATATGAGCGCAGGAAACCTGATATTTACCGCATGCATTATCGTGTTCTGTCTTGCCTGGTGGGTTTCATCTTTTATTATGGTTCGAATTGCCCTGCGGATCAGAATATTTGAAGAAGAGAACCCTCCTGCTTTACAGCAATTGCCGAAGCTCAGCATAATTATAGCCGCATGCAATGAGGCTGATACTCTTGAACCCGCCGTTGTTACTCTTCTTAAGCAGGATTATCCGGATCTTGAAATAGTGCTGGTTGATGACAGATCAACCGATGGAACAGGAGAAATCATCGACGGAATTGCCGGAAGAGATGCACGGGTAAAAGCGGTTCATATTGAAAAGCTTCCTGACGGCTGGATCGGGAAAGTAAATGCGTTAAATATCGGAACAGCGAAATCAACCGGGGAATGGCTGCTTTTCACGGACGCTGATGTTCATTTCCGTCAGGGCACATTGCGAAAAGCATTGGCATTGGCGGAAGCTGACAAGAGTGATCATCTTGCGCTCCTTCCGAAACCGACCTCAAATTCCTTCTGGTTTGAAGTTGTGGTCAGCTCCTT
>JAHJRK010000143.1 GCA_018830925.1 Pseudomonadota bacterium | reverse complement strand
TCGGCTCGGTAAATGTTATATGGATAAAGGATGCGCTTTCACAGGGAATGGACGGTATCTTTCTCCTTGGCTGCAGGCATGGTGATGATTACCAGTGTCATTTTGTAAAAGGAAGCGAGCTTGCCAGCATAAGAATGAAAAAGATCGGTGAGGCTCTCCAGAGCCTGGCCCTTGAAAACGAGCGGGTTGCACAGTTTGAAATTGCAATAGATGAATACGATAAGATTCCCAAGATGATTGGTGATTTTGTAGAAATCATCGAGGGACTTGGGCCTAATCCGTTCAAAGGATTTTGATATTTATTTATCCCCCGTCTTTATTTTCTAATGGCGAGGGATAAATAGGAATAAGGAGGTATTAGCATGACTGATAAATATCTGATTGAGCCTGATATCAGCTTCATAAACGATGTAGCAGGGCTTGGCGGGGATACGCTGAAAAAATGCTTTCAATGTGCAACCTGTTCGGTAGTTTGTCCTATCTCTCCGGATAATAAACCATTTCCGAGAAAGGAGATGATTGCGGCATCCTGGGGTCTTAAGGACAGGGTTTTAAAAAATACGGACATCTGGCTTTGCCATAATTGCGGGGATTGCTCGACGAAATGCCCCAGAGGCGCAAAACCCGGTGATGTGCTTGGTGCTTTGCGCTCTCTTGCAATTGCCGAATATGCTGTTCCAAAAGGATTAGGCAAAGCGGTAAATGACCCTAAGAAACTGCCTTTATTAATTCTTCTTCCAGTAATTTTATTTGTTGTGCTTGGTCTTGCAACCGGGTTGCTTGATTTTACGCCGGCTGGAGATGAGGTTGTTCATTCGAAATTCTTCTCTACATGGCTTGTTGACTTGATTTTTGTACCTCTTGCAGGATGGGTTGCGGTGATTTTTGCGCTCGGGATCAAAAATTTTGTTGCCGACATCCATGAAAATGCCGTTTTGACCGGCAAGACAGATAAAAAGGATTTTGATCAGAAAGAATATGTGCTGGCCCTAATAAAAGTTATTCCTACGATATTAAAGCACAGCAAATTTTCCGAATGCGGGGAGAATAAAGAGAGGTCTTCAGGACACCTCATGGTTTTGTATTCATTTATCGGGCTGTTTATTGTCACCAACATTTTCTTTGTAACACTGTACGGCCTTCAGATTCACGGTCCCTATTCTCAAATAAATCCCGTTAAATGGCTTGCAAACATAAGCGGTGTTGCGCTTGTTGCCGGCGGTTATCTTTTGATGAAGAGCAGGATGGATAAAAAAGACCAGACAAACAGCTATAAAGACTGGTACCTGATCGGGCTTGTGCTTGGTTTGGGTGTTTCAGGAATGCTTACTGAAATTACAAGGCTGGCCGGTTGGGCGGCGGGCTCCTATGCCCTATACTTTATTCATCTTATTTTCGTATTCAACCTCTTTGCTTTCCTGCCGTTTTCTAAACTCGCGCATCTTGTTTACAGAACGCTTGCCATGGCATATGCAGAGTACAGCAATAGAAAATAAAAAAGATAGGATTCAAGGAGTCAAGGGTTCAGGGGTTCCAGTGATCGGAGCGACATCCGGAAAGCTGAAAGGACGATTAAAATCCTGACAAGATCATTACAAAACGCACTTGAATCCTTGAACCCTTGAATCCTGGACCCCTTTCTCCAACAAAAAAAGGGAGATGGTTTCAAACCATCTCCCTTTTTTTATACTTTAGGAACGTTTTCCCGTAAATTTATTTTCCGGTAGCTGCTCCATGCATTTTAACTTCGACCTTTTCGGTCAATCCAGCATAATATTCCTTAAGAATTACAAGTACTTCATCACGGCCAAAGTGATCCGGAATCGGCGTTCCTTCGGACAAACCCTTGCGAAGTGCTGTTCCGCTTAAGATAACGCGGTCGGCCTTGGTGTGCGGGCAGGTTCTGTGAGATGCCATGCCGTCGCACTTGAAGCAGTAGAATGTCCAGTCGATCATAAGCGGCTTGCAAAGAAGTGCCTTACCCGGTTCTTTTGGATGAGGTATCTTATCGAAAATTGTCTGTGCTTCGAACATACCGTAGAAATCGCCTACGCCTGCATGGTCGCGGCCGATGATCATCCGTGAGCATCCGTAGTTCTGGCGGAACGTTGAGTGAAGAAGAG
>JAHJRK010000142.1 GCA_018830925.1 Pseudomonadota bacterium | reverse complement strand
ATTCGCCGTAAAACGGCCCTCGGTACCGGGCCTGCTATTTACTACATCGTATGAGGTGGTTATGCTTGAATTAGCACTTAAGGGAAGCAAAAGATATTATGGATGGATGACGGCTCTGCTTGCGGTTATCGGTGTGGGCTTTGGTTGTTATTTGTGGCAGCTTAGTTTCGGCCTTGGCATTACCGGTATGAGCAGGGACGTTTCGTGGGGATTTTATATTGCCCAGTTTACTTTTCTTGTCGGGGTCGCCGCCTCGGCTGTAATGCTGGTATTGCCCTATTATCTTCATAATTATAAGGCATTTGGAAAGATTACGATTTTAGGGGAATTTCTGGCTGTGTCATCTGTAACCATGTGCCTGCTTTTTATCATTGTGGATCTTGGGCAGCCGATGCGCGCTTTAAATGTAATTTTATATCCTACTCCCAATTCAATACTGTTCTGGGATATGATTGTATTAAACGGATATCTGTTCCTGAATATAGTGATAGGCTGGCAGGTTCTTGAGGCAGAAAGAAATTCCATTGCGCCTCCGGCATGGGTTAAACCGCTTATATACCTTTCAATACCGTGGGCGGTCAGTATTCATACTGTAACGGCATTTCTGTATTGCGGTCTTCCGGGCAGAGGCTTCTGGCTTACCGCGATTCTTGCCCCCCGATTCCTTGCTTCGGCCTTTGCCGCAGGCCCTTCTTTTTTAATTCTTTTATGCCTTATTATAAGGAAGCTTACCAAGTTTGATCCGGGAAAAGAACAGATTCAGACTCTTGCCAAGATTGTTACATACGGTATTATTCTTAATGTCTTTTTCCTCCTTTGTGAAGTTTTTGTCGTATTTTACAGCAAAATACCCGAACACATGGATCACATGAAGTATCTTTTTGTGGGATTGCACGGACACGGTGTTCTTGTGCCATGGATGTGGACATCAGTTGGGTTGATGCTGACATCCATCATTCTTCTTGTAAATCCCATGACAAGAAAAAACGAATCGGTGCTGGCGGTTGCGTGCCTTTGTGTCTTTTTCGGCACATGGATCGACAAGGGACTTGGAATGATCGCGGGAGGATTTGTTCCTTCTCCGCTGCATCATGTAAATGAATATGTTCCGACGCTTCCGGAGATCATAATTACACTGGGCGTATATGCCACGGGATTTTTAGTGTTAACGGCGCTGTTCAAGATGGCAATATCGGTTAAGGAAGAGCTGTCGGCCTGATATTCGGATATATTTTGACCAGGCACAGGTAATTATATAATAAGTGAGGGGTACGCAGGTATTTCGATTGCCGTTTGGTTTTGAGTTATGAAACAGGCTTTGTTGAAGCCACCCAGACTCGATGTTTGGGTGGCTTTTTTATTTTATCGGGGATGGCGGTTTGAGAAAGCTTCTTGTTATAGACAATTACGATTCCTTTACATACAACCTCGTGCAGATGTTCATGCCATATGATATTTGCATCAAAGTTCACAGAAACGATTCAATAGATCTTTGTCAGGTTGAAACAATGCGCCCTGACTATATTGTAATCAGCCCGGGCCCGAAAGATCCTGCAAGTGCCGGGATATCAATACCGATTATTACAACTTATTATAAAAAGATACCGATTCTGGGGGTCTGTCTTGGCATGCAGTGCATTAATGAAGCTTTTGGCGGGATTACAATCCGGGCGATAGAACCTGTGCATGGGAAGACAAGTATTATTGAGCATGACAGCAAGGGAATTTTCAGAAAAATGGCATCTCCATTCAAGGCGGCGCGATACCATTCGCTTATTGTGAAATTGAACGGCAACGGGCTTACTGTTACAGCCCGAACCTCTGATGGAATAATTATGGGCATTTCACATCCTGTTTTTCCCCTTCATGGCGTTTTGTTTCATCCCGAGAGTTTCATGACTGAAAACGGGAACGTTCTCATAAATAACTTTTTAAAACAAACGGCTTCCTAAAAAGTCGTTCTGCTGTGTTGCGCATTATCCCCGCCCTGTTGAATTCTCGCTGCGCGAGACGGCAGAGCCGATTCAACAGGGTGAATCATTGCAGCGTACTAAAATGTACGCTTCATTCCTCAAGATTTGCGCGCCTTGCATAATGAGCTTTTTACTTTGCCGTTTGAATCATGACTTCCAACAAGCCCATCAAAACATGGCTCGTTTAGAAAGGACGCAATTTAATTGAATTGTAATGAAATTTATAAGGAAAAGATAATTCTGGCCGAGCCATTTGTTGATTTTGCCGCGAGATTTGCCCATCTTCCCGGTACGGTTGTGCTTATGAGTGGCGGAGAGCTTGATTGCGCGAGATACCATATAATTGGAGCGCTCCCATGGCTGACTTTTTCAGGCCGTGGCCGGAGCCTTTCCATTTCCACATCTGAAGGAACTCTGAATTACAAATCGAACCCGTTTGATATGCTTCGTCTATTGTTGGACAAGTATAAAACAGATGGCCCGTTCCCTGAAATTCCTTTTTGTTCGGGGCTTATGGGATATCTGTCTTATGATCTTAAAGACTCGTGTGAAAAACTGCCGCGAACGTCAGTCGATGATATCCGTTTATCGGATATTTTGTTTTATGCCCCTTCAATCATTCTGGTTCACGATAAAATAAAAGATGAAACAAATCTTTTTATTCCGGCAGGCAACTGTAATGCCTGTGAAGCCCGGGACGCTTTCGGGGAAATCCTGAAAAAAAAACCGGCTGAATCGGGAAATAATATTTATGCCGGAGAATTTAAATCCGGTTTCAATAAAGAGGCCTATCTTGAGGCTGTAAATAAAATCAGGGAGTACATTAAAGCGGGTGATGTATATCAGGTTAACATGTCACAGCGGTTTACGGCTGAATTTTCGGGCGATTCTTTTGATCTTTTCAGGATTTTCTATCGAAAAAATCCAGCCCCCTTTTTTTCATTCATTAATGCAGGAGATCACCAGATCATTTCAACTTCACCGGAGCGATTTATTCATCAAAAGGAAAGAAGGGTTGAAACAAGGCCGATAAAAGGAACAAGGCCAAGAGGAAGCACAGACGCAGAAGATGAAAAACTTCAGATTGATCTTTTAAAGAGCAGAAAAGATGACGCCGAGCTTTCAATGATTGTCGACCTTATGCGTAATGATCTGGGGAAAGTATGCAAAGCCGGATCGGTTAAGGTCGCGGAGCATAAAAGGATAGAAGCTTACCGGAATGTTTATCATCTTGTATCAATTGTAGTAGGAATTCTGGATGACGGACTTAATTCGGCGGATTTGATAAGAGCAGTTTTCCCGGGCGGGTCGATAACGGGCTGCCCCAAGATCAGGGCCATGGAAATAATAGACGAGCTCGAACCCTGCCGCAGGCATATTTATACCGGTTCAATCGGATATATCGGGTTTCATGACACGATGGATTTATCCATAGCGATACGGACGGCTACTGTATATAACGGCAGAATCATATATTCGGTTGGCGGTGGAATTGTCTTTGATTCAAATCCGGAGGATGAATATGATGAAACCCTTCATAAAGGACGCACCATAATGGAAACTTTCGGGAAAGAGGAAGAGAGACCGGGGAAAAAATCATTCATATGGCATAACGGTGTTATCAAACCGGCTGAGAGCGCATATATTCCTGCCGATAGCGAGGGCTTTCTTTACGGATATGGTTTTTTTGAAACTATTCGTGTCAGCAAAGGGAAACCCGAGCTCCTGTGCGAACACATCGGGAGATTCGAAAATGCCTGGAAATATCTTTTCAAAGAGGATCCTCCTGATTTGACATGGGAGGATATAATAAATCAGGTTATAAGAGAAAACGGACTGAATAATGAAACAGCCGCATTAAAGATCATCGCGGCAAAAGGCAACGGAAAAACCTTATTCAATAACGAATTGTTAGTTACAGCAAGGTCTTATACGCACAGGCTGAATGGTGGAATTGAACGAGGATTGGCTCTTGCTGCGTATCCTGAACCGCGCCAGACACCGCTTGCAGATTATAAAACTTTGAATTATCTTTATTATTTACTTGCGGGCAGGTGGGCAAAAGAAAACAACGCTGACGAAGCGCTGATTCTTAACCCGGATGGAAGCATATCCGAAACTAATACGGCTAATATTCTGGTGATAAAAGGCAGGAGAGTTATAAAGCCTGTGTCACCGCACGCCCTTCCGGGCATTATGGAGGTAGCTGTATGCGCCTTATTGTCCGGCATGGAATATTCGGTGGAAAAAAGAAAAATATATCCAGAAGAGATGCTTTCTGCAGACGGGATAATTCTTACCAACTCTCTCATGGGTGCTCTCCCGGCTCTCCGCCTTGACAAAAAAGAACTCGCGGACTCTTCAGAACTTTGCATAAAAATCAACAGGGAGCGCTACTTTTTAGCGGGCATTCATGTCTGAGTCAAACGGACGAAGCCGTCACATTTCTCGCAGATCGTTTGTTTCCGGTCCCGCTTTTTTGGGATAAATTACAAGGCGGTCGCCGGGGCGTATCATGAGTTTTTTATCAAGCTTGTTCCAGATAGAAATCGACAGAACAGGTATATCAAACATCCTGGCAATCGAATAAAGAGTGTCCCCTTTTTTTACAACATATACATGTTTGTCCTGATCGTAAAAAAAAGCATTAATAAGCTTTTCATACCTGCCGGCAAAACTCTCCGAAGCACCTTTTGGAATAAGGATTGTATGATTTCCTTTTAGAAGGAAGTACCCTCTTATTTCAGGATTAAGATCTTTTATCTCTTTGAAGGAAGTATTTGCCGCCTTTGCTATGAGCTTTAAAGGAATCTCCTTTGTGCATTCGAGAGTAATTCTGTCGAAGGCTATCGGCGGGTAGTAGTCCTTATCCGTAAGATTGAATCCATATCTGGCCGGATCCTGCATGATAAGTTTTATTGAAATAATCCTGAAAATGTATCTCTGGGTTTCATTGGGAAGATAAAGCCTGTAAAAATCTACTGTTTCCTGCTCATGCATTTCAGCAAGGAGCCCTTCTTCTCCCATATTATATGCAGCAGCAGCCAGTGTCCATGAACCAAGCATGCCGTAGAGGTTTTTTAAATAGCTCAAGGCAGCCTGGGTTGAAGTGAAAAAATTACGCCGTTCATCTTTATTT
>JAHJRK010000141.1 GCA_018830925.1 Pseudomonadota bacterium | reverse complement strand
TTTGCCAGTATGCGGGCAACCGTCGTCTTCCCGGTACCCCTGGGACCGGAAAAAAGGACGGCATGCGCAACCCGTCCTGCCAGTATTGCATTGGTTAAAGTCCGGGTAACATGCTCCTGGCCTGTAACAGTATCAAAAGTTTGAGGACGATACTTGCGGGCAAAAACGAGATAGGACATGATATTATTTCCCTGTGATGACTATCGCTTTGAGAGCTTTGAATAACTTCCCTTTTGCCGTAACTGTATATGAGCGTATTATGTTTCCGGTTTACAGTTGAGGCCTTTACATAACATTTTATCAACAGCCATGCAGGGAACTTCAAACCAGAAACTATTATTTTGGCGGAGAGAGAGGGATTTGAACCCTCGGTGCCGCTTTTGGCAGCACACACGATTTCCAGTCGTGCTCCTTCAGCCGCTCGGACATCTCTCCAATAACAAATCAAACCAAAATATATGCCGGTTCTCTACTCGAGATCTTTGTATAACACCCCGTTAAAGGCCATCAACTTACACAGCTATCAAATATAATTTACTGGCGGAGAGGGTGGGATTTGAACCCACGATCCCGTTTTTGACAGGATACCGCTTTTCGAGAGCGGGGCCTTCAGCCGCTCGGCCACCTCTCCTTTAACTCTCAGTATTTTAACGATGGTTCCAATATAACGTTTGGGCGTCGGCTGTCAATGGTGTTCTTTACATTCTTTTTGTCGTATATACAACGCATTTTTTAGTAAGTAATAGATTCTTTCCTGCGTTTTTCTACCCCTCAAGGGGGTACTGAAAATAATCCCGTTTATCAGGGTTCCGGGTTTCAGCTATCCCGAAAAAGCGCTGGTTCTTAGGAGCCGTTACGAAATAACCATTACATTTATGACCATTTTGTTAGGAGCCGTTACAAAATAACCATTACATTTATGACTATTTTGTTACGGCTCCTTATGCCAGTCACGGCTTACGGCTCATTATGTCGGTCACAACATTTAAATATTACGGCTATTTTTGAACGACGGCTTCAAGGATATGATTTTTTAAATAAACATCTTTTAACTTGAACTGTCACATTCTTTCTAGTATCAGTTCCCATCATTTTATATCAAAGAAGGAAGGAAAAATAATCATGGCGGAAGTCATCCCCTTTAAAGGGGTTCTTTATAACCCAGAAAAAATAATCAATCTGGCGGATGTTGCAACACCACCGTATGATGTAATCTCTAAAGATGAACAGCTCAATTTCCATAAAAAGCATCCGCACAATATAATCCGTCTCATCCTCGGAAATGAAACGGAAAATGACAATGAAAAGAACAACCGATATACGCGGGCGGCTGGCTTTTTTAACGGGTGGATATCAGAAGAAATTCTAATTCGGGATAGAATACCCGCTTTTTACATAACTTCCCTGGAGTTCATGGTTGATGGGATATCAATAAAGCGTTCTGGCCTTATAGCCCTGGTAAGGCTTGAACCTTTTGAAAAAAAGGTAGTCCTCCCTCACGAAAAAACGTATTCAAAAATCAAGTCAGAACGGCTTCAGTTAATGAAAGCCTGCCATGCCAATTTCGGGCCTGTTTTTTCCCTCTATTCCGGCAAATCAGATACGCTTAATGTTCTCGAAAATGAAATTTATTCGCAATCCCCTGATTCGGATTTCACAGACGATAAAGGCCACAGGCACCTGCTCTGGAAAATAACCGACCCGGATATCACAAAAAGCATTTCGGCTTCTTTTACCGATAAAATTCTTTATATAGCGGACGGACACCATAGATATGAAACAGCATTAAACTACAGGGAATGGAGGTCAAGGAATAATCCGGAATTTTCTTCGGACTATCCGGCCAACTATATAATGATGTATCTTTGCAGCATGAAAGATCCGGGGCTGATTATTCTCCCAGCCCATCGTTTGCTGACCTGCGTCAATGATTCGAATCTTTCGGATTTTATACAAAAAGCTTCGGAATATTTTGATATCACTACAGTTGAACCCGATAAAAATGAACCGGAAAAAGCACGATCTTTATTTATTTCATCTCTCAGATCTGAAAAAGAAATAAATAAATTCGGTGTGTTGTTAAAAAACAGCAATAATTTTTACATACTATC
>JAHJRK010000140.1 GCA_018830925.1 Pseudomonadota bacterium | reverse complement strand
TGGATTCAAAGTCACGAAGTTATTTTATGGTGGCTGGTTGCGGTATCAGTCATTACCTTTGTTTCAACTCTGGCAGCTGTGCCTTTACTTGTGGTTAAAATTCCTTCCGACTATTTCGCACATGGAAGTCGTACCGGTGCGCTGTGGGCTGACCGGCATGCGGCAGTAAGGTGGATGCTGTTGCTGGCAAAAAACCTGCTCGGTTACATTTTGATTGCGGCCGGGATTCTTATGCTGGTGTTGCCGGGTCAGGGTATGCTGACGATCGTGGCCGGAATAATGCTTTTAAATTTTCCCGGCAAATACAAGCTTGAGAGGTGGATCGTTTCCCGCCGGACGGTGCTTCAATCCATCAACTGGGTAAGACAGCGTGCGGGAAAAGCTCCTCTTGTTCTTGAAGGATAGATGAGGTTGCCGGATTCTCAAGCCAAAGGAGGAATAACGGATGAAACTTAAATTATTTTTTATGATCGCTCTTTTCTTTCTGTTTGCGGGATGTGAGTATGAAACTTCTCTCACGGATGAGCACAAAATTCCAGTCGATAAAGCGGTACTCGGGCTTTGGGAGGCTGTCCCGGAAAAAAAGAGAGTTTCAGATCCCAAAGACAGAGTTTCGGACTCCGAAGAAAGACTGATGGTTCTGAAATACACAGATACCGAATATATTGTTCATTATCCGACTGGAGACGAAGGATTTTACTTCAAGGGATACCCGATCAGAATCGGCGGGATTTCATGTGTCCAGATCCAGTTGATTGGAGATTCGAACGGCGACATCAAATCGGGAGATAGAAAATACCATGTGGTTTCGTATCAGTTTGTAAACGGCGAGCTTGAGATAAAAACGATGAACACGGATCTCGTGGACAAAAACATAAAAGACAGAAATAAACTCAAGACAGCCTTCCTGAAGAATAAGAATAAAGGGGAATTGTTCACGAACCCGGTCAGGTTCAAAAGAGCGGTGAAAAAAAGCTGATAATCAGACTCTTAATCGCGTTACGCATCTTAAAGATGCGTAACGCCCGGTAAAAATTTTTATTTCACGCCCTTAAACAATTCGAGATACCGGCCGGATCCTTCCTTTTCGAGCTCTTCCTTCGGGATAAACCTCAGGGATGCCGAATTGAGGCAGTATCTCAGGCCAGCCGGTTTTGGCCCGTCCGGAAACAGATGCCCAAGATGAGAGTCTCCGTTTTTGCTTCTAACCTCGGTGCGGGTCGTAAAGAGGCCTTTATCAATTTTTTCCACTATGTTTTCGGGCGCAAGGGGTCTTGTAAAACTCGGCCATCCGGTTCCTGAGTCGTACTTGTCAAGCGAGCTGAACAGGGGTTCTCCCGACACTATATCCACATATATGCCGTGCCTCTTGTTGTCCCAGTATTCATTATGAAAAGGCGGTTCCGTGTCTTCTTCCTGAGTCACTTTGTACTGCAAGGGAGTCAATTTTTGGCGCAGCGCGTCAGCTCCGGGTTTGGCATACTTCCCTGATTCCGGAGAACCGGGGTTGTTTTCTCCTGAATCCGCCCAGGCTTTTTTCAAAAACTGATCACGGCCAGAACTTAACCGGTAAAAATTATAGCGGATGGGATTTTTCTTATAGTAGTCCTGATGATAATCTTCGGCTCTGTAAAATTTGGTAAAAGGAATGATCTCCGTTACAACCGGTTTGTTGAAACGGCCTGATTTTGCAAGCTCTGCTTTTGACTCCTCCGCCTGCTTTTTTTGATCTTCATCGTGATAAAAAATGGCGGACCGGTACTGAGCGCCCCGGTCAACGAACTGGCCGCCGGAATCGGTGGGATCGATGTGGCGCCATAATACCTGCAGGAGCTCTTTATAAGTTACCTCGGCAGGGTTATAGATAACTTGTATTGCTTCAACATGACCTGTTGTTCCGGCTGATACTTCTTTATAGGCAGGGTTTTCTTTATGGCCGCCAGTGTAGCCGGATATTACTTCTGTTACACCCTTTACCTTCTCAAGATCAGATTCCGTGCACCAGAAACAGCCGCCTGAAAAAGTTGCTGTTTGCAGATTCTTGTTCTGCTTTGTCATATCACTGCCCGCCTTGCTTTCGTTGTCGTTAAAAAACATATATCCGGATATTATAAATATAGTCAATATGGCTAAAATAAAAGTTTTCATGTCATAAACCTCCCCTGACCCCTATAAAAGGGACTTTTTTCAGTACCCCATTGAGGGGTAGAAAGACGCGGAAAATAATTTCTAACTTACTAACAAGTCTTAAACCTAAAACTGCGAGTGCATTCCCCGCTGCCTGCGGAGGAGAACCTCCGTTCCGTTCCCGTATGTAATAGAAAGATTAAGCATTATTTATACAGATGCAAGGTGAAGCAGGTTGTTTCCTCCATTAGAAAAAAAATGAGATTCAGATCGGATGTTAGGCAAGGGTCTCGTGTTTTTGAATCACTATCACAAGCTCTTTTAAAGGTGATCCTATAATTATTGCTTTCCGCTTTTCCGTATCATATATTACGGGGCGAAAGCTCAATAATAATATGGGAGGATATTGAATATGACGGCACTTACAAAAAAAGCGAAGAGAGACATCGAAAAGGGGTATCCTTTAAATCAATTTATCGAAAAACTCAGAAGGCTTGCAGACTGCCTTGAACAGGGGAAGAGGTTCCGTATTCAGATTGACGGCGAACGGATAACAATACCGGGTGATGCTTTAGTCAATATTGAGCATGAAAGGGGAAAGAGGGAAGAGGAGATCGAGTTCCAGATAAAATGGCCTGCGGGTAAATGAACCAAAACAGCGAGTAGCTTCAAAAAACAAATATCATAACGGATTTCGAAAAGAGGTATCATATGAAAGCGATTCGGGTAATGATTTGTGTTCTTATTGGAATTGTTATCTCAGACGCAGCTATTGCTAAAATCTATCGCTTAAAGGACCAGAACGGAAATTATTATTACAAGGATATTCCCGAGGATGGCGATTCGGATGAAGCGCCTGCTCAGCAAAAAACACAGGCAAACATCTCAGGCATAAAGGATCTTGCAGCAGAATTATCCGCACACTTTAATCCGTCCGGAGCCGTTGAAAAAGCTTCGATAGCCACCGTCACGGTAAAAACGCCCATGGGGACAGGCTCAGGTTTTTTTATCACTTCAAACGGCCATATAATAACAAACAAGCATGTTCTCCGCGGCGATGAAAAACGCATGGCGGAAGCCGATGCCAATATTAAAAAGATCGATGCGGAAGCTGAGAAGTTTAAAAAGCAGTTCGCCGCCGAGGAGGAGAGACTGATAAGGCGCGAAAAGATGCTGGAAGACTACAAAAACCAGATAGAAAAGATGACTTATCTGCCGCTCAAAGCCTCCGAATCCGAAAAACACCGAATGGCTTATGAAGAATATCTGATGTGGAAGGAGACTTTTAACTCGCGCAAAAAGGATTTTTTATCAAAGCTCGAATCATATTCCGAAAAAAAGAATGATTTTTCCTACAAGGCGACCGTCGGCGCCCTTGCGAGCCATTTTACCATTATCATCAAAGACGGCCGTGAGTTCAATGTGTACCTGGTTGCCGAGAGCAGGGATACTGATCTTGCCCTGCTCAAGCTGGACGGTTATAAAACACCCTTTGTCAAACCGGCCCTGCGTCAACAGACCAGACAGGGGCAGGAGGTCTATGCCATAGGGAGCCCAACGGGTTTAATGGATTCCGTAAGTTCGGGCATCATTTCAGGCTATGAAAGAGGCTATATCAAGACCAATGCCCATGTTTATCCGGGCAACAGCGGCGGCCCGCTGATAATGACAGGCGGAGAAGTGATCGGTATAAATACGTTGAAAATGCTGACACGCCAGTTTGAGGGCCTTGGTTTTGCTATTCCTATAGACACCGCCGTTTCGGAATTCGAAAGCATCTTGAGGGGTCATATTCCGCGGTAAGCCGTCGTTCAAAAATAACTGTGACATTGAAATGCTGTGACCTGCATAAGGAGTCGTAAGCCGTGACCGGCATAAGGAGCCGTAAAAAAATGGTTAGAAATATAATGGATATTTCGTAACGGCTCCTAAGCGTGGAACGAAACGAACGAAAGAGAGAAGAGAGAAAAGAAGCCTACGGAGCCATCAGAAAGATGGGATTATTAAACAGACAGATCAGATCGGAGATAAAACTGCTCCCGTTCATGCTTGGAAAACTCGCAGGCGGTTTAATGGCCGTTGTCGGTTTTACTGGT
>JAHJRK010000010.1 GCA_018830925.1 Pseudomonadota bacterium | reverse complement strand
CTTGTTCCGGCATGACCGTGCGGCATGACAAGATGCCGAACAAGCAGCCCGCGCTGAGCAATTCCATTTTCGTCCACAACAAGATCTCCGACCTGCCTGAACATCTCAGATAAGGCACTTCGGGCGGCCTCCGGATAGTCCTTCGCGTCACATGCTTTTGCTGCGATTTCAGAGTCCCAGAACTTAAAATCGGGCATATAGATATCAATAACGCCGTCAAGAATTTTGAGGGTTTCAACCCTGTCATAACCTCCTGTATTATAAACAAGGGGGATATAAAGACCATTTTCAACTGCTATGCCAAGAGCAGAAAGGATCTGCGGCACGACATGGGACGGTGTAACAAAATTGACATTATGGCAGCCTGATTTTTGAAGGGCAAGCATTATGCCGGCAAGCTGTTCGTCGGAAACTTCTTCGCCGCAGCCTTCATGGCTAATGTCGTAATTCTGGCAAAAAACACAAAGAAGGTTGCAATGTGTAAAAAATATTGTACCGGAACCATTTCTTCCTACAAGCGGAGCCTCTTCTCCAAAATGGGCATTATAGCTCGACACCCACGCTCTTTCGCCGGTTTTACAAACTCCAATTTCTTCAGAAAACCTGTCAACATTGCACTGCCTTGGGCAAAGTACGCATGAGCCAAGAATTTTGCGTGCATGTTTCGCTTTTTTCTTCAACAACCCTTTTTTATAAGTTTCTATATAGGCAGGTTGAAACACTTCATTGGTTCCTTGTTGCCACAGGTGGAGTTCCTGGTTGTTTTTTCGGACTCCAGCTTTCGCGTGAGTGACGGGCGTACAATGACAGATTGCTGTACCAGGCGCAAAGCTTCTGGTCCCAGTTTTAGGGCCCTGGCCTCCGATCTTTGGTTACAAAAAGCCGAGCATTTTTCCGCCCTGGAAGACGCAAAAAGCCGCGATCCACGCAACCGATGTGGTGTATATTATGCTGAACGCAGTCCATTTGAAAGAGGCTGTTTCCTTCCTTATCATTGAGATAGCAGCAAAACACGGCAGGTAGAGAAGCACAAAAACCATCATGGAAAGAGCGGAAAGAGGGGTCATGCCGGAAGAACGAAGTGCTTTTTTTAAGGCGTCTTTATCATCGTGTCCTTCGGTTGAATAGAGCACTCCTAAAGTGCTTACAACTATTTCCTTGGCGAAAAAGCCCGTTAAAAGCGAAACGCTGCCCCGCCAGTCAATACCGAGCGGTTCAAATACAGGAGAAATCCCTTTCCCTATTCTTCCCATGTATGACTTTTCGGTTTTTTCCGCATTCATGGCTTTCTGAAGACCGATTATCGCGGCGATTCTTTCTTTTTTGAAAACCTCCTTATCTTCATCGCCGGCAGCAGCAATTTTCAAGTTGAACGATTCGTTCACCCGATTCATTTCAAAAGAGTAATCGAGAGAATACTCAATGTTCCTCGGAAAGGCTGAAAGCGTCCATACAATAACCGAACCCACCAGTATCACTCCCCCCATCCTTTTTAAAAATATCTTGCTCCGGTCCCACATATGAATCATCAGGCTTTTTAACATCGGAACTCTGTACGGCGGAAGTTCCATCACGAAAGGGGCATCGACTCCTTTTAAAAGGGTCGAACGAAACAGCCTGCCCGATAATATGGATAGAACAATTCCAAGAAGGTATAAGGAGAAAATTACATTGCCTGCTTTTGCCGCAAAAAATGTGCCGGCAAGCACAATATAAACAGGAAGCTTGGCAGAACATGACATGAAGGGAGTAATAAGGATTGTAAGAATGCGGTCTTTTTCGCTCTCTAGGGTCCTTGTTGCCATTATTGCCGGAACATTACACCCGAATCCCATCAGCATCGGAATAAATGACTTTCCGTGAAGCCCTATAAGGTGCATGATCTTGTCCATGAGAAAAGCCGCTCTTGCCATGTATCCAGTATCTTCAAGCAGGGCGATACAAAAGAAAAGAATCAGTATGTTCGGCAGAAAGACTATAACGCTTCCGACACCTCCGATTATTCCGTTTATCAGCAAATCCTTTAAAAGGCTTTCGGGAACAATGTTTCCGGCAAATGAAGAGATAAGATTTACACCGCTTTCAATCCAGTCCATCGGGTATGCCCCAAGAGTAAAAGTAAGCTGGAACATGGCCCATATGAAGAAAATAAATATCGGAAAGCCGATGAAGCGGTTTGTCAGAACAAGATCGATGTTGCGTGAAAAATCAACGCGGTCCCTTGCGGTGGTTGTCTGCACTTCCTTGATGATTCCGGCGATAAATCCGTACCGGTCATCAGTCATCACAATCTCGGCATCTTCATCAAAATGGTTTAACAGATATGTACGAAGATTCCTCGTTTCCTCAAGTATCTCCTCTCCCTCGGCGCCAGTCTTCCCGGCAAAGCGTTCTTTAACAATTTTGTCATCTTCAAGGAGCTTTATGGCAGTCCATCTGCTCTTGTAGTTAATTTTCTCCTTTACCTTCTCTTCTATAAGGTTCTGAATCTTTGAAATGGCATTCTCAATATCCTTGTTGTATTTGACATTCCGCTTCTCTTTTTCTGCGGGGGCTGTTTCGGCGAGCTTTATCGCTTCCTGCAAAAGATTGTCGATTCCTTCGTTCTTGTTCCCGACTGTAAATACAACAGGAACGGCAAGAAGATCGGAAAGCATTTCAGCATCGATTTTTGTTCCGTTCAAACGCGCGACATCCGCCATGTTAAGGGCAAAGAGAACCTTGCTGTCTATTTCTCTTAACTGGGTTGCAAGATAAAGGCTTCTTTCCAGGTTGGATGCGTCGATGATATCAATGATGACATCTGGAGATTCATCCAGAACAAAGTCACGAGCCACGATCTCTTCTATTGAAAAAGGGGTCAAACTGTATGTTCCGGGAAGGTCTACGATTTTAAGATCGTACCCGAACTTCCGGATAAGTCCTTCTTTTTTTTCAACTGTTACACCGGGCCAGTTTCCAACTTTTTGCCTTGTACCTGTGATATTGTTGAATATGGTTGTTTTGCCGGAGTTGGGATTGCCGGCAAGCGCAATAGTAATTGTTTTTTTGTCGGTCATCCGGTTCCCTGGAGTGATCTTTCAACGGTTATTTGCGCCGCTTCTTCAACACGGAGCGATAAATGAAAACCTTTCAGGACAAGTTCGACAGGATCTTTCAGGGGCGCGTATTTTTCAACAAATACTTCCGTGCCTTTTACTACGCCCATTTCAAGCAATCTTCTTCTGAGGGCGCCTTTACCCGCTATCCGGACAACCACCCCCTTCTCACCTTGCTTCATTTCACTCAGCAGCATGAATAACACTCCTCAGCACTAAACAGGCTCAACTATTATTTTTTGCGCAAGGCCCTGTCCGATCATATATCTGCTGGATTGCACCGCAATGACAACCTGGCCCTTGCTGAAATTAGTTACAACTTCGATCTCGTCTTCGGGCCTTATTCCCATGCTCAAAAGCCTCATGCGGGCGCCGGTTCCTCCCATGATCTCCCTGATAACAAGCCGCTCGCCCCGCTTTGCCATTGAAAGCGGCATAAGCTTTACCCTTTCCTTCAAACATTCGGAACAGATTCCATAAAGCTCCATTTTATGCTGTAGCATGTGAAATCCATGTTTTGAAGCGATGTTTATCTGCAAATTCTCTAAGGCATCTTCCTCAAATTCGACGATTTTCTTGCATTTTATACATATTATATGATCGTGATGCTGTCCCAGATGCCAGTGCTCATAACGGACAACGCCGTTATCAAACCTGTTTTTACGGGCAAACCCGAAATTGCACATCAGTTTCAATGTATCCCTTACGAATTCATTATCCAGAGCATGCCCGTTATTATTCAGCATTTGTGTCAGTTCAGCGGAAGTTACATGATTTTCCGTGTTAAGAAAAGTATCAAGGACCTTGAACCTGTCTTCAAAGTTATCGATATGCCCTTGTTTAAAGAGTTTTTCGAATTGTTTCTTTTCCTGCTTATGGGTCCTTTTCATATCTGTTCCTCATTGAAATTATTTGCAATTATAATCCCTGATGGAATAATTGTCAACAAACCGGAATGCTTTACATGGTGGTTTCACGGATAAACTTATTGGCAGGAATTATATTGACGGCTTTGTAAAAAGCTCATTATGCAAGGCGCGCGAATCTTAAGGAATGAGGCGTACATATAAGTACGCTGTAATGACGAAAGATGAAGCGCAACACAGCAGAATGACTTTTTAAAAAGCCGTCATCTGGTGTGGCCGGGAATATTATAAGTCGTGCATGAGCCGCTCGAACATGATCTTGTCTGAGAATCCACGGATGATTTATTTCCTGAACCGCTTCCCATGGAAAAATTAGTCGAGCTAATAATCCGCTCAAATTCTTCGCTGCCGCACTTGGGGCATTTCAGCTCAGCCTCCTCATTCTTATTCATTAAAATGAGTTCAAAAAACTCATCGCATTTCAAGCATTTGAATTCATATATCGGCATAATAAAACTCCTTTATTGAGGTTATTACGAAGCCTTCGGGGAAAACCTTCTTTCATTTTTTAAGCAGTAATCTGTAACCGGATCACGAACATCGAATTTCGGACATCGTTATCGAAGCGATCATATCTATTATCACTATAAAACGAATGTCAAGCAAGAGAAATTAATGGGGGCGCTGTAAGGAGAGTTATCTTGCTTTAAAATTCAATCGCAAAGGATTTTCAATTTTGATATTCTATTTTGGAATATCAAGTTGAAGCGGCATATGCAAACTGCAGGTTCCGGAGATTCGCATCCTTTCCCCATTCCTTAGCAATATATCAAATAAATATTGACAGTTATATTCTTTAAAGTTTAAATTCGTGCAACCTTTCGTAATTCGGTTAAATGTTTTATGTTTTTCCTGTATTTTAAGGACCGCCCATCCCTTCGATAAATTAAAGTTGTTATTCCGGCGGGTGTGGAAAAAGGAATGATATGAATACCGATCTCACATTCATCACAAATGAAAAAAGCCGCAACTTAAAAGAACGATTTGAAGTATTAATAAGACATACAAAATTCTTTGACTGTCTGGTCGGCTATTTTTTCACAAGCG
>JAHJRK010000139.1 GCA_018830925.1 Pseudomonadota bacterium | reverse complement strand
TCAGATCTTCGGTCCCGGTCTGGCAGACGGACCGTTGCCGGAACATTATGAACCCCTGGAATGTCCTGTCGAGAAGAATTTCATGAGTTCTCAGCGCATGAATCCGACAGCTCCTGTTTACGGCACGGATGCGGATCTTTATGCAACATGCGATCCTAAATATCCGTTTGTCTGCACAACATACCGCGTTTCCGAGCATTGGCAGACAGGTCTTATGACCCGTCCCCAGGCATGGCTTCTCGAACTTCAGCCGCAGGTATTCGTTGAAATGAGCGAAGAGCTTGCAAAGCTGAAAGGAATAAAAAACGGAGAGCGTGTTAAAGCATCTTCAGCACGCGGATCTTTGGAATGTACAGCGGTCGTAACCAAGCGTTTCAAGCCGATGAAAATTGGAGACGGCATAGTTCACCAGGTCGGAATACCGTATAACTTCGGATGGCGATGGCCCGTCAGCGGCAAGGAGGAGAGTGCGAACCTTCTTACACCGTCGACAGGCGATCCCAATACCAGAATTCCTGAAACCAAGGCCTTTATGGTCAACATATCGAAGATAAAAAGGGGGTGATCTAGATGAGTAAGTCTTTTTTTGTCGATACTACAGTTTGTACTGCATGCCGGGGTTGCCAGGTAGCCTGCAAACAATGGAAAAATCTCCCTGCTGAAAATACCGTCAACCGGGGTACTAATGAAAATCCGGCCGATCTCTCTTTTAACACTTACAAACTTGTGAGGATGCGCGAAGAGGTTATCGACGGCAAATTGAAATGGCTCTTTTTCCCGGATCAATGCAGGCACTGTGTTGAGCCCCCCTGCCTCTCAACAGCAGGCGATCCCGCTGCCATATTTAAAGACGAGGCAACAGGAGCGG
Source organism: Pseudomonadota bacterium (assembly GCA_018830925.1). GTDB lineage: Bacteria > Desulfobacterota > Desulfobacteria > Desulfobacterales > RPRI01 > RPRI01. The sequence goes on along the minus strand of JAHJRK010000139.1, from coordinate 4,140 downwards.
TCATCTATACTTCAAAAACCAAAGGCCTTAACGCAAAAGAGATAATCGAGTCATGTCCGTATAATATCCCCCGCAAAGGGAAAAATGGAGCTCTTGCAAAATGCGATATGTGTCTGGACAGAGTTCAGAACGGATTGCTTCCGGCATGTGTCAAGACATGCCCGACCGGGGCAATGAACTTCGGCGAACGAGAGGAGATGCTTTCACTAGCAAACAAGCGTCTCGGTGAAATCAAGAAGATAAGCTCAGCAGCCATGCTTCTCGATGCGGATGATGTGAGGGTAATTTATCTTGTTGCATATAAACCCGAACTTTACCACAAGTTTGCTGTGGCATCAGTATTCGATTTCGGAATCACAAGGCAGATGGCTCTTGCAAAGATGTTCCGACCTGTAAAAAATATTGCTTCAAGACTTGTATAAGCGGAGCAACATATAACATCAGAATAAAGGGGAGAAGGCAACATAACTTCTCCCCTTTATGTTTCAGAATTGATGGTTGCTGGTTATAAGTTAAGGTTATGTTTTCTCACACGGAGGCACAAAGGCACAGAAATTTTTAAGGAAGATGAGATGACCGAAATATTAAATGACACATCCGATAAGATTAAAAAAACAGCTAATGCCATAAAAAAGCTGAGGCCTTCATATTCAAAAATACTCGATTTCTATGAAAAGATATTTACAGCTCAGGAAAAATCGGCGGCAAAAACAGAAATCGAGCCGACAGAACTTTCAGACGATATCGTTTCAATCAAGGCGAAAGAAAAATTTCCGCTGTTCAGTCTCTCCGAATTTTCTGTCGACGTCAATTCATCCCGGAAACTTTTCAAAAAAATCTGCAAGATAATAATCAAATCCGATAACCACATGTCATCTGCCGCAGAAACAATATTCGCCGCAAATGAGAACAAAAAAATTGATTTTAATGAACTTTATGCCGCCCTGCTGCACGATGATGATACGTCTTTCGGCAAAATCGCGGCAAAACTCAAAACCGACAGAGACGCGCTTGCTTTCATCACATACAACAGCATAAAACCATCGTTATCCATGTTCGCCAAATCCGCTTCAAAATATCTTGATAAGGATAATACGTGGGAGAAGGGTTACTGCCCGGTCTGCGGTAACGCTCCCGTCATCTCCACTTTCGAATCCGACGGAAAACGATTTCTGACATGCTGCTTCTGCTGGCATAAGTGGACTGTAGCGCGACTTTTCTGCCCCTTTTGCGAAAACAGGGAAGCCGGAGCTCTCCATTATCTCTTTTCTGAAGATGAAAAGGAATACCGGATAGATGTATGCGACAGGTGCAATAAATATATAAAGAATGTTGATACGAGAATTATTAGCCGTTTTGTCTATCTGCCGCTTGAACAGATTGCCACATTGCATCTTGACATAATGGCAAAAGAGAAAGGTTTTAAGAGCGGAGTGCCGCTTGAACTTCAGGTATAGTTATGATAATACAAGAAAAAGAAAAAACTCCATTCCTGCTTATTATCTTTTTTCTCTTTCTTCTACTTGTTGGCATAAATGCAGGTGAAGTATCTACCGTGCTCGAAACAGCCACAAGAATATGCTTAAGCTGCATAGGAATAGGATAACCCCAATGCTTAGAAGATGGATACAGGTTATAGCCACCTTCCTGAGCAACTCTTATCTATTATTTCCGTTTACAGGAAATATCTACCAGGGAACTTTAAAATCCTTCTGCACACCCGGTCTGAATTGCTATTCCTGCCCAGCCGCAACAGGAGCATGCCCTCTTGGCGCTTTGCAAAACTTCATGGCAACCCTGCGGCCGGGATTACAGGCCGGATATCAGCATTTTGGCTTATATGTTATAGGCACGCTTGGTTTGCTCGGAAGCATAGCAGGTCGTATGCCCTGCGGATGGCTCTGCCCTTTCGGTTTTCTCCAGGAGCTTATTCATAAAATTCCGTCCCGTAAATTTGGTATTCCAAGGGTTTTATCATACGTAAAATATCCTGTTTTAATCCTTTTTGTTTTTCTTCTCCCGTTTCTCATCGCGGACGAATTCGGCTATGGAATGACTTGGTTCTGCAAGTTCATATGCCCTGCAGGAACTCTTGAAGCCGGAATTCCAATGATTATTTTGAAACCTGAGCTTCAGGCTTTAATCGGCATACTCTTTTACAACAAGCTCCTTATTCTTGGATTGTTTCTCATATGGATGATTTTCAGCGGCCGCCCGTTCTGCAGAGTAGCCTGTCCGCTTGGGGCGATATATTCGCTATTCAACAAGCACAGCATCTTCAGAATGATTCATGATCCCGAAAAATGCACGCGCTGCATGGAGTGCCATAAGAACTGCCCTATGGGGGTGAAATTCTATGAAAGCAGGAATGATATCGACTGCGTCAGGTGCCTGAAATGCATGAATGAATCATGCAAATTCGGAGCCATATCATACGAAATTACAGGGTTCAAGGAGTCCGGGGGCCAAGGGATCGAGGGGAAAGCGGTTGTCAGAGGTCAGTAATCAGTTATCAGATCACTTGAACCCTCGAATCCTGGAATCCTGTAATCCTGGAACTCTTTCTCCTGTCTAATCAGGAAAAAATTTTTATTTTTTTGTTTCAAGGGAAACCGCGGATTCTGAAAACTCGACAGGAGTTTTCTTCCCGCCGTCATCTCCTTTTTGCTTTATCTTTACTCCTCGCGTCTTGATACCAATATCTGCCGGCTTTGTTTTTATATCATAAATTCCGCTTGTGGATTCAAGATCCAAGTCTCCCAGTTGTGAAGATCCCGCATAGACTGTTATGCTCTCTCTTCCAAAAGGAGGAGAAACCTCAAGATCAAACCTGTCTTCACCTGAAGGTATCTCATACACTGTTCCTCCCTTGAAATAATTGTCTGAGCTGTAAGGGTTCGGAAAAAGCTGAACAAGTTTTCCGGCCGCATCTTTATATACCACTCTTGCGTAAAACGGTTTGTTTCCCCTGATATAAACTTTTATCTTCTCTGAGTTTTTATATTCTTTCTTATCCGTCCATACCCTAACGTTCAACAGGGAAGTCGGGTCATCAAAAGATGCTTCTTTGGGGGAGCTCTTGATTTTTTTCTCGTCAGGTAGGACCTCGGCCTTTATTTTCAGCCTGAAACACTCGCCTGATGAAGGGTCTCTGAACCACCCCTTTTCAATCTCTTCAATTATCCTGACGGAAGCGTTAGAATAAGCTTTTACCATATCGCTTTCCAGCACGAAGTTTTTCACTTCCGTGTTGCTTTCAAGATATGTCAGTGTGTATTCGACAGCTTTGCGCTTTGCGTCGGAAAGAGCCGCCTGCTCGGTATCTTTTCTCGACTTGTCATCTCCCATGCAGGCATGACCCTCAGCCTCCGTAATGGTTGACTGCGATGCATAAAGATTCGGTATTGCCGCCAGTACGAAAATAATTAATGCAATAATAGTTCGCTTCATGTTTTTCCTATACCTGTTTTTAACTATTCACTATCGACTATTCACTATCTGCTATTTCAGCAATCCTCCGATTTTGTTATCAAGCAAAGCCTCGGATTGCTTCCCGACCAGCTTTTCAACCACTTTTCCGTTTTTGATGAGATAGAGCATCGGAATGGCATATATTTCGTATTTATCAACAGCATCTTCTCTTGTCCAGTATATGGGAAAATTGACCTTCATCCTGTCGGCTATCTTCTGCATAGCCTCAGGTCCGTCTACATCAAGACTTATCCCGACAATCTTGAGACCCTTATCTTTATATTTGTTGTGCAATCTTACCAGAAAAGGCAGTTCCTCACGGCACGGGCCGCACCATGAAGCCATGGCAACAACAAGGGATCTGCTCTCCCTGCTTTTCATGAGTTTATCGAGCTCTTTCGGCTCAATCTTCTGAACTACAATCCTCGCGCCGCCCTGTGCCAAAATATCTGAAGCGGAAAAAGTTGCAAAGAAAAAACAAACGGCAACAAATAAAGCTCCCGTTGTTATGATCCGTTTATACATTCTGACTCCTGCACAGTTTTTTGACCTTAGCGGTGAAAGGCGGTGAAAGTTGCCTTTTTACGAAGCCATCAGTCATAACTGAATACTTTATAGGTCGTCGGCGAACCCAGCAAAGCGTCCACCTTACCTTCGAGTTCAGCTCGT